>JAFECY010000065.1 GCA_018241865.1 Pseudomonadota bacterium
AAAGCCATTTTGCGCTACGACATTCATTGATTGTGTTTTCTTTTCATGATTTCAATTGCGACGCCTGCCGACGTGTCTCGCGGCACGGGTTTCAAGCGTAGCACGCCTGTCCAAATACCCGTGAATTTGCTATTGTCTTGCTCTTGCGCCATGCCGATTACGCTCAGGCATTTTCCTTTTATTCGACCGCTTGTCCCTCATGAACATTCCCGTCCGCCTTGGCACACCTTTATCGCCTTCTGCCGTCAAAGTTATGCTGCTCGGCTCGGGCGAATTGGGCAAAGAAGTCATTATCTCGCTGCAGCGTCTGGGCGTCGAAGTGATCGCAGTGGATCGCTACCCCGACGCGCCCGGCCACCAAGTCGCGCACCGTTCGCATGTCATCAATATGGCAGATGGCGCAGCACTGGCAACGCTGATCGCGCAGGAGCAGCCTGATCTAGTGGTACCGGAAATCGAAGCCATCGCCACGCCAACGCTAGTCGAACTGGAACAAGCCGGCAAAGTCACCGTCATCCCAACCGCGCGCGCGGCTTGGCTGACCATGAACCGCGAAGGCATCCGCAGGCTGGCAGCGGAAGAATTGCACTTACCAACCTCTCCCTACCGCTTCGCCGACAGTCTGGCCGAATTGCGCGCTGCCTGCGTGGAAATCGGCTTTCCCTGCGTGATTAAGCCGGTGATGTCATCTTCCGGCAAAGGGCAATCGCGCATCGACAGCGCCGCCGAAATCGACGCCGCTTGGCAGTACGCCGCGGCCGGCAGCCGGGTCGATGCCGGCAGCGTCATCGTCGAAGGTTTTGTCGATTTCGATTATGAGATCACACAACTGACGGTACGTGCGCGCAACGAACATGGCACTGTCGATACGCATTTTTGCGCGCCGATCGGCCACCTGCAAGAGCACGGCGATTACGTGGAATCGTGGCAACCGCACCCGATGCCGGCGTCCGCGCTGGCGCGTGCGCGCGAAATCGCCAAAGCAGTCACCGACAACCTCGGTGGATTAGGCGTCTTCGGCGTCGAGCTATTCATCAAGGGCGACATGGTGTGGTTTTCCGAAGTCAGCCCGCGTCCGCATGACACCGGCTTGGTCACGCTAGCCAGCCAAGTGCAGAGCGAATTCGAGTTGCACGCCAAGGCCATCCTCGGTCTGCCGGTCGATGTGTCGCTGCAAACACCGGCCGCCTCGGCCGTCATCTACGGTCAGCATGAAGCAAAAGCCATCGCCTTCGAGGGTGTGGCGGACGCGCTGCGTTTACCCGGCGTCGATATCCGCTTGTTCGGCAAACCGGAATCTTTCGCGCGACGGCGCATGGGCGTCGCCTTGGCACGCGCCGCCGACATCGACCACGCCCGCGACATCGCCAAGCAAGCAGCCGCCAAAGTCAAACCAGTGATCGTCGGTTCATAAAATTTTCCTTGCCGTTCACTACGGCCGCACTATGGCAGCACTACGGCGTTAGCGTCAACACGCCCAAGCTGCCCTGCTCCACCGCTTCCCGCTTCATCCGCATCGGCACATACTGCACCGCCGCCCAGCGCGCCGCGAAGTTGCGGTACAGCGGCGAAAACACATTGCCAGACTGTCCGCTGGAATGCATGAAGCGCGAATTTTCCAGATTGCCCAAGTCATACAGCGCGCGCAAACCGGGCGCATGGACATTGGCATAAGGCTGTAGCGCATCACCCGGATTATTGCGACCGGCATTGATGCTGAAGGCGTCGCCCGGCGATGGTACGTCAATGTCGAACCAACGCGCTAGCGCAGGAATTTTGCCGAATGGACGATGCGCCGCATGCGCCATATGCGCCACACCCCAGCGCCACTTGTGCATATCATCGCCATACCGCCCGCGCAAATCGGCCAGCGCAGCATCCAGTGAAATCGATAAGGCTGCGCCGCAACCGGCAGCCTGTTCAGCGACAGCTTGCGATGTATCGCGGCACCAGCGCGACTGGCCATCGGTATCGTGCAACACATTTACCAAGACGCGCTGAAAATTACGGTACTCCCAGTATTCCTTGACGATGTCCGCGCCCAACTCGTCACTGAAAATTTGCTTCGACAAAGCGCGCACCCAAGCCGTAGCGATCAAAGGCTCGGCGCGATCTGCCGTCATGCGGCCGTCCCAGTGCGCCAACAAATCGAGCGCAGCGCGCGCCTGTGCCGAACGCGGCGTGGTCTGGCGCAACACCGGCAATAAATCGCGCATCGCCGGCGACAGATCGTCTTTCTGAATCGCGGCGAAACTGTCGAGGTCGTGCAAGGGTCGGGCGCTCAACAATTCAGCGATGCGATCGGCGCGATACGGCAACGTCCATTCACTCGTGAGGAAATACCGATAGCGATCATCGACAATTTTTTGGTTCGCTGTGACAATGCGCTGGCTGGCGGGATTGAACTGCTGCGGCAACTGCGCGAAGGGAATGAAGCCGTCCCAGTCGTAACGCGATAACCAACCGGGCGCGGGCGCCAGTCCCTTGAGATCGTTGCCCGGCTTGCGTATCGGCACCATGCCAGCGGCGATGAAACCGATGTTGCCATCCACATCGGCATACACCATGTTCTGTTGCGGCGCAGAGAAATGCCGCGCGGCTTGCAAGAATTGCGTCCAGTTTTTCGCATGATTCAGTTCGACGCCGGACTGCAAAGTTAAATCATCATCTCGCAGCGCCGTCCAAGCAAAAGCCACGGCATATTGTTGCGCATCCAGCCCCGTTTTCTCCAGCACCGGTAACGCGCCGGTGATGATCGGCCCGTGCCGACTCTCGCGCACTTCGAGACGCACATCCGGCGCACCCTTGACCTTGATAGTTTCGACGCGACGTTTGAATGCCGCCCAACCGCTTGGCGTTTGATACTGCTGATGATTTTCAGGATGGATGCGCTCGATATATAAATCCTGCACATCCGGCGCAGTGTTGGTGAAAGCCCAAGCGATTCGGTCGTTATGCCCAAGCACGACGACCGGTATGCCCGGCAGCATGCCGCCGATCACGTTCAGACCCGGCGCGGAAAGATGGGCGAAATACCACAACGACGGCACGCTCAGGCCGAGGTGCGGATCATTGGCCAGCAGCGGTTTGCCCGTGGTCGAGAGCTTGCCGCTCACCGCCCAGTTGTTCGAGCCCATGCCCTCGACCAATGAAGGCGGCGCGATGTCGCGCACCGCGGCCAGTTGTTGCGTCGTGCCGGCCAGTTGGCGATAGAAATTGGTGTAATCCATCGTGGCAAGCGGCGCGTCGCCCGGATACGGCGCGAGAAATTGTTGGATTTGTTGCAGCGACAAACGCTGCGCCAAGCGCATACGCAGGATTTCCTGGCTCCAATTCGCACCCAAGTCCCAAGCCATCATGGTTTGCCAAGCGATCGAATCGGCCGGTTGCCAAGGTTCCGGTGCAGGAGCGCCGGTAATAACGAACTCCGGTGGCAACGGCCCCTTGCGCGTGGCGAGATACGCATTGATGCCGCGTGCGTAAGCGTCGAGCACCGCACGCGCTTCCGGCGACAGATTGGCGAGGATGCGCTCGGCGTTGCGGCGGATGCCTAGCGTGCGTAAAAAACGGTCGGTGCCCAACGCATTCGGCCCGAGAATTTCTGCCATGCGGCCGGCGGCGATGCGACGATTCATTTCCAACTGCCACAGCCGGTCTTGCGCGTGGACGAAGCCGAGCGCGAAGTACGCATCGGCATCCGTGCTGGCGTAGATATGCGGCACGCCCTCGGCATCGCGCACGATATCGACAGGCGCGACCGGCGCCGACAGCCCCGCCATCTGCAAGCGTCCGTCGATTTGCGGCTGGCTGGCGCTGCGATACCAGAGCAAACCGCCGCCCAACACCAACAGCACGACCAGCAAGCTCATCCCGATCCATTTCAACAACTTGCGCATGGCTTCTCCACTCAGACCCAAGACCGAGCCGGCAGGTTATCATAGAGCGCATTCCGCACATCAAGATGATGATTCTCATGGTCAAGCCATCGCAACACCCCGATCAAATGACATTCGACGTTGCCATCGTCGGCAGCGGCTTGGGCGGCCTGTCGGTCGCCTTGCATCTGGCCAAGACCCGCAAGGTCGCGGTGATTTCCAAGCGCTCCCTGCTCGACGGCGCCAGCAACTGGGCGCAAGGCGGCATCGCCGCCGTGCTCGATTCCGGCGACAGTTACGAACAGCATCTGAGCGACACCTTGGTTGCCGGCGCCGGTTTGTGCGACGCAAGCGCCACCCGCTTCATCGTCGAGCACGGCCGCGACGCCATCGAATGGTTGATCGAGCAAGGCGTACCCTTCACCAAAGATCCGAAGGCCGAATTCGGCTACCACCTGACGCGCGAAGGCGGCCACAGCCAGCGCCGCATCATCCACGCCGCCGATGCCACCGGCCACGCGGTGCAGGTGACGCTGGAGCAGAAAGTGCGCAACCATCCCAACATCACCCTGCTGGAAAACCACTTCGCCATCGACCTCATCACTTCCGACAAAATCGGCGTGGCCGTCAGTTCCGCGACCTGTCTCGGCCTGTACGTGCAGGACGTGAATACCGGCAAGGTCCTCACCATCGCCGCCAACCAAACCGTGCTAGCCACCGGCGGCGCGGGCAAGGTTTATCTCTACACCACCAACCCCGACACCGCTACCGGTGACGGCATCGCCATGGCCTGGCGTGCCGGCTGTCGGGTCGGCAACATGGAATTCATCCAGTTCCACCCAACCTGCCTGTACCACCCCTACGCCAAATCCTTCCTCATCAGCGAAGCCGTGCGCGGCGAAGGCGGCTTGCTGAAACTGCCGCCCAGCGAAGGTTCGGACGCCGGTATGCGCTTCATGCCAGCCCACGACCAGCGCGCCGAACTGGCACCGCGCGACATCGTGGCGCGCGCCATCGACTTCGAAATGAAAAAGCGCGGCTTGGATCATGTCGATCTCGACATCAGCCACCAGCCACCAGAATTCCTGCAAGAACACTTCCCGAATATCTATGCGCGCTGCATGGAGCTCGGTATCGACATCACCAAGCAACCGATTCCCGTGGTGCCGGCCGCGCACTACACCTGCGGCGGCATCGTCACCGACCTCGCCGGCCGCACCGATCTGCGCGGTCTATACGCCGTCGGCGAAACCGCCTACACCGGCTTGCACGGCGCGAACCGGCTGGCCAGCAACTCGCTGCTCGAATGCGTGGTGCTGGGTCGCGCGGCGGCGCTGGATATCGAACAGCAAACCGCAAGCACGGCGCACGCCCTGCCCGCTTGGGACGAAAGCCGCGTCAGCAACGCCGACGAGGAAGTGGTCATCACCCAGAACTGGGACGAACTGCGCCGCTCAATGTGGAACTACGTCGGCATCGTCCGCACCACCAAGCGCATGGAACGCGCCCAGCACCGCATCCGTTTGCTGAAGGAAGAAATCGACGAATACTATGCGAATTTCCGCATCACGCCGGATCTGCTGGAATTGCGGAATCTGGTCGAAGTGGCTTCACTGATCGTCAAGAGCGGACTGTCACGCCGCGAGAGCCGCGGCCTGCACTTCAGCCGGGATTTTCCCGACACCTTGCCGAAGGCCTTGCCGACGGTGTTGACGCCGAAGTAATGGCAGCGGAAGTGCGTTGAAGAACAGTGCTTCGCACAATCAAGGCAACAACGTCCTTGCGACATTGACGCTTTTGTCCTTTTGCTTATACCCTGCCTATTCTTCGCGCATTCGGTGAGAATCAATGGCCATGCGGGCTTCGGATAGACTAGGTTGAATTTTCCTTGTTTTCGCTGGCCGGATAATTTACCAAAATGCAAATTAAATCAAGTTATGCGTAATCTCGCCGACG
>JAFECY010000066.1 GCA_018241865.1 Pseudomonadota bacterium
AAAATTACGCACCACGTAATTGAAACGATTTTGCGCCTCGGTCGGCCCCAGTTGCGGCACTTCCGGCTGGCGGCCGATGATGTGCACCAGATCGGGAATGGCGTCGATCATCAACTGGCCATTGCCGCCGAGCGCATCCAACAACTTCATCTTCCATTGCGAAATGCGGCTCTCACTCTCGGTCAGAATTTGACGCACCAGTTGGCGGAAAGCGTGCGAGAGCGCGTAATACGGAATGTTGCGCTTGAATTTGTCGAATTTTCCCGCAATAAAATACCCGCGCCGGGCAACGATGGGTTTGTGAATTTCGTTGACGAGCGATGACTTGCCGATGCCGGCATAGCCAGTCACCAGCAGCAACTCCGCGCCGTTCTCCACTACTCGCCGGAACGCCGCCATCAGGTGCTCGATCTCGTCCTCGCGGCCGTAGAGTTTTTGCGGAATCTGCAGGCGATCATGCACATCGTGCTGCGCTAGCGCGAATGGTGCGATCGCCCCGTCACGCTGCAATCCGTCGCGGCAAGCCAGCAGATCGGCGCGCAAACCTTCCAGGCTTTGATAACGGTCTTCGGCATTTTTCGCCAGCAGCTTCATGACGATATCGCCCAGCGCCTGCGGCAGTTGCGGATTAGCCTGCGCGGGGTGCATGGCTTGACGGGCGATGTGACTATGCACCAGTTCCATCGCCTCGCCTTCGGCGAAAGGCAGACGACAGACGAACAGCCGGTACAGCGCCACGCCGAGCGAATAATAATCGCTGCGATAATCGATGCCGCGATTCATGCGGCCGGTCTGCTCGGGGGAAGTACAGGTCAGCGGCAGCGGCACATCGTTGCGCAACTCGGCCACGCCGGCGGAATCTATCCGCACGTTTTCCAGGCAAACCGCGCGATGCATGCGGTTCTGCTGGTGCACGCGTTGCAAGCCATCGACTATCGCCAGCGCAGTTGCCAACGCACCGGCCAAATCGAACGTCGCGCTCGGCAACAACTGCGGCGCCTCTCCAGCGGCAATGGCCGCGAGGCGAACGTACTGCGTCTTGGCCGGACCGATGGTCAGCAAATCTGTCTCCCTATTTATTTTCTCTAGGGCTGCCCTGAATAAGGGTAGCCCTAAGACTTACACAAAAACGAACAAACATTTTGAACCACGGCGAACACGGCGCACACGGCGGTCACAGCGAAATTGCATGCGTTCTTTTTAATTTCGTCGGGGTTAATGTCAGCCCTTCTTGCTCCCGCTATCTTATGAAGGAAAAGCCGTGGACACAATAGCAAGGTAAGATTGCCGACGCATTACCAAATCAACCACGAAAACCGCCCAGACCATGACCAATCGCACACTCGCGCAGGAAACCCCGCCGCCCGGCGAAGCCGCTTTCATCCAAGACCTAGCCGAACGCCTGAAAGCCAAGATCATCCGCGACAACCCGACCGGCATCATGCGCCGCGACGCCCATCCCAAGATGCACGGCGTGGTCAAGGCGGAATTCACGGTCGAACCGAACCTGCCGGCAGAACTGCAGGTCGGCATCTTCCGGGAAGCGAAAACGTATCAAGCTTGGATACGCTTTTCCAACCAGGACGGCAGCATCAACCCCGACAGCGGCCGCGATATTCGTGGCATGGCGATCAAGTTGATGGGCGTGCCGGGCGAAAAACTGCTGGACGCGCAGAAGCATGAACAGACGCAGGATTTCATCCTCATCAGCACCAAGGTCTTCGTCACCAAGAATGTGGAAGAGTTCGACAATCTAATCAAGTCCATCACCGGCAGTCTGTTTGCCAAGCTGTGGTTCTTCGGCACCCACTGGCGCGTGCTCTGGAATCTGTTCAAGTCGATGAAGCGCTTCGCCAATCCGCTGCAGATCCGCTACTTCAGCACCACGCCCTACTTGTTCGGCGCGACGGCGGTGAAATACTCGGCCATTCCGCAGTTCGCCACGGTGGACAGCATCCCCTCGCCAGCCGGCGACAACTATCTGCGCGAGGCCATGATTCGGCAATTAAGCGCCGGCGATGCGCATTTCGATTTCGCGGTGCAATTGCAAACCGATGCCGACAGCATGCCGATCGAAGACCCTGGCCATGCATGGAGCGAAGCAGCGTCCCCCTTCCGCAAGGTCGCCAGCATCCGCATCCTGCAGCAGACATTCGACAGCGCGCAGCAAAACACATTCGGCGAGAACCTGTCCTACACGCCCTGGCACAGTCTGCCGGAGCATCGGCCGCTGGGCGGCATCAACCGGGCGCGCAAAGTGGTGTATGACGTCATTTCCACTTTTCGGCATGAAAAAAATCATGCGGCAAGGGTGGAGCCGACTGGGTGGGAAATACAGGAATGACATGCCTAGGCGATCCATCTATACGCGATCAACTGTCAAAGCCTCTCGATAATTGTGTTTGAAATTGTGTTTTAATCAGGGCTGACGCAAAATCAGAAAAACCATTAATCACGACGACCACGACGACCACGGCGATCACGACGTAGCCAAAAACCGTATGTTATTTTCGCCGTGACCGCCGTGTTCGCCGTGGTTCAAAATGATGATGCGTTTTTTGCGTCAGTCTTTCATTGATTTTGCCCACATCGCACATCACAAGCGCATTCCTCTCTCATTGCCATGTCGCATTTTCTAACAGAAGAATCTCCTTGGTCGGTCAGCAAACGCGTACTGAAGGCGCGCTATCAAGCGCTATCCGAAAAAATCGGGAAACGGCTTTCGCAGCGCACGCTGAAAATCGGTATTTCTGCTCGCATATTTCATCCCGAACCCGGCTCGACCGGCTTGCGTAGCAAAACTTTGCAATATCTTGAAGAGTCGATCGCGCACTGGGTCATGTCACGCGATGTGCTGGTGTTCATGATTCCAACGGTGAATGCCGGCGGCATGCTCCACAACAGCAATATTCGCTTGCGCGATTATGCAAAACATCTCGATGGTTTGGTGCTGCAGGGTGGCGCCGACGTTTCGCCGCAAAGCTATTCGCAAACGCCAACGCGGCCGGAGTGGAACGGAGATCGCGCGCGCGACATGTATGAAATGGAATTGCTGCTCGAATTCATCGAAGCACAGAAACCCGTGCTGGGCATCTGCCGCGGCTGTCAGTTGATTAACGTCGCGCTGGGCGGCACGCTCTACCAAGATATCGCATCCGAAGTGCCGACCGCGATCGAACATGTCAATGCGCTGTACGACAGCCATCGCCATGCCATCATTTTTCCGCAAGAGTCATCGCTTGCGCCCCTTTTCGCCGATCAGCCGGAACCGATGGTGAATTCGATTCATCACCAAGCAATCAACAATTTAGGGCGGGACGTAGGAATCGAAGCGATCTCTCGTTCGGACAATATTATCGAGGCGATTCGGTATCGGAAAGCCCGCTTCGTGATGGGGCTACAATGGCATCCCGAGTTTCATCGCGCCCAAGGTGCCGATCTGCTGGACTGCACGCCGATCCTTGATAATTTTCTGCGCGCTGCACGCGAAACGCGATTTTAGATTTCGTCGCGGAAACGCCGCACCGCCGCATCCACCATGCCTTCTGCACTGCCGCGTTTGGCATACTCCTGCCGCAGATAATGTGCGTCGCTCCCCTCTTCCGTGACGCGCATCAAATGCGCCAGCGCTGCGC
>JAFECY010000067.1 GCA_018241865.1 Pseudomonadota bacterium
GTGACAACACGATGAAGGCGATGGTTTTAATCAGGCCGGTGGAGACCAGCGAGCCGGTGCCCGCTTTAGCGACAGCCGCGCCAACTAGGCCGCCAATCAAGGCGTGCGAGGAAGACGATGGAATGCCGTAATACCAAGTCACCAGATTCCAAACAATGGCCCCGACCAGCGCACCGAACACCACATATTGATCGACCACATTCGGATCGATGGTGTCCTTGCCGACTGTCTTAGCCACGGTGGCATGAAATATCCAGTATGCGACGAAGTTGAAAACTGCTGCCATCGCCACGGCCGTTTGCGGCTTCAACACGCCGGTGGAAACCACGGTAGCGATCGCGTTGGCGGCATCATGGAAGCCGTTCATGAAGTCGAACAGCAACGCCAGTGCGATCAAAAAGCCGAGGAGGTAAATACTGATGTGGAGAGTTTGCATGAGTGTGTTCTATGTTTATCCGAGCCGGTCTGTTTTTCTTAGGCAGGTCACATGCACATCAGGCGTTTTCGACGATGATCCCTTGCAGGATGTTGGCGACGTCCTCGCAACGGTCGGTGACTGTTTCGAGAATTTCGTAGATGGCTTTGAATTTAATCAAGTTACGTACATCTGGCTCATCGCGAAATAGCTTGGACATAGCGGCGCGCATCACATGATCGGCGTCCGCTTCGAGACGATCGATCTCGGCGCAGATGGCGAGAATCTGAGGTGAATTGTCCATGTTGTGCAGCAGACCCACCGCAACCTTGACCTTTTCTGTTGCGAGCAAACACAATTCGGCTAAACGCTTGGCTTCCGGCGTGGTGTTCTTGATGTCGTACAGCGAGACCGTTTGCGCAGCATCTTCCAGCAAATCGAGAATGTCGTCCATGCGGGTGATGAGATGCAGAATGTCGTCGCGGTCGAGCGGGGTGATGAAAGTTTTGTGCAACAGATCGACCGTGCTATGGGTCACTTTGTCGGCCTGCTTCTCGATGCTCTCGACAGCGTGCACGCGGTTTTCCAGATCGTCGAAGTTAGTCATGATGGCGACCATCTCGGTCGCGCCCTTGACGCACAGTTCGGCATGCTGATTGAACAGCTCGAAAAATTTGCCCTCGGTAGGCATCAAACGTCCAAACATGAAAGCTCCCTAATAAGTGAAATCGTAAAATTCGCCGGATTGATTGGTGCTGTAATCTATTCGCTGCTGTACATCGGCGCATTGCCGGCGTAGTTGTCGAACTTGGTGTACTGACCAAGAAAAGTCAAACGCACAGAACCAATGGGGCCGTTACGCTGCTTGCCGATGATGATTTCGGCGGTGCCCTTGTCTTGTGAATCGGGGTTATACACTTCGTCGCGGTAAATGAAGAGGATGACGTCGGCGTCCTGCTCGATAGCGCCGGATTCGCGCAAATCGGACATCACCGGACGCTTGTTAGGACGCTGTTCCAACGAGCGATTCAACTGCGACAGCGCAATCACCGGACAGCCCAGTTCCTTCGCCAAACCTTTCAGGCTGCGCGAAATTTCGGAAATTTCGGTGGCGCGGTTCTCGCCGGAAGTAGTGGCCGACATCAGTTGCAAATAGTCGATGATGATGAGACCGAGCTTGCCGCACTGGCGCGACAAGCGACGCGAACGCGCACGCAATTCGATCGCATTCAGCGCCGGCGTTTCGTCGATAAAAACCTGCGCATCGTTCATCCTCTGGATCGCATGCGTCAATTTCGGCCAATCCTCTTCATTCAAGCGACCAGTGCGCAAACGATGCTGATCGAGCTTGCCGACCGAACCGAGCATACGCATGGCGAGCTGTGTGCCGCCCATTTCCATCGAGAAGATCGCGACCGGCAAGCCGCTGTCGATGGCGACGTTTTCGCCGATATTGACGGAGAAAGCAGTCTTGCCCATAGACGGGCGGCCGGCGACGATAATCAAGTCGCCCGGCTGCAAACCCGAGGTCATACGATCCAGATCGACGAAGCCGGTCGGCACGCCGGTGACATCGTTCTGGTTGTCGCGATTGTAGAGTTCGTCGATGCGCTCGATCACTTGTGTCAGCAGCGGTTGGATTTCTTGAAATCCTTGTGCGCCGCGCGCACCTTCTTCGGCGATGGCGAAGATTTTTGATTCCGCCTCGTCCAACATTTGTTTGACTTCCTTGCCTTGCGGATTGAAGGCTTGCCCGGCGATTTCATCGGACACGGTAATCAGTTTGCGCAGCACGCCACGATCACGAACGATTTCAGCGTAGCGGCGGATGTTGGCGGCGGAGGGCGTGTTTTGCGCCAGCGCATTCAGGTAGGACAAACCACCTACCTCCTCCGCCTTGCCGCTGTTGGTCAAGGCCTCGAACACGGTGATGACGTCGGCCGGGCGGCTATTGTTGATCAGCTTGACGATGTGCTGGAAGACAACGCGATGGTCGTAGCGGTAGAAATCTTCTTCGTGCACGATATCCGCGATGCGGTCCCAGGCGGCATTGTCCAGCAACAACCCACCGAGAACGGATTGCTCGGACTCGATGGAATGTGGGGGGACGCGCAGGTTATCGATTTGCGGGTCGGCTCGGTTGTTCATGGCGCGCATTATACCTTTTGCCCTCTCCTTCCCGGCATTCGCCATGATGAAATTCCATGCCAACCCATTGCCGGTTTTGCATCATGGTATTTTTACTGCCTACTCAATAACTGCCTTGACATTAACTGCCTAGGCAACTATATTGCATCATCCCTCACGGCAATCGACCATCATGGCGCAACCCTACACCCCCAAGAATTTTTCGCCGGACGAAAGCGTCGGCTACCTGCTGCGTCGTACCGGCAGCCGCTTGACGCAAACTCTCGACCGCGCGCTAGCCGAGCACGACGTGACCACGGCGCAAATGGGCATCCTGCTCAAACTCAAGCACGGCATGGCCGACACCGCCGCCGACCTAGCCTGCGAACTGATGGTCGATACCGGCGCGATGACGCGCATGATCGACCGCTTGGAAGAAAAAGAATTCATACAACGCAGCCGCAGCAAGGAAGACCGCCGCGTGATCCTGATCGAACTGACTGAAAAAGGCGACCAAATTTCTGCCACCCTGATCCAGCTCGCCTGCGACGCCATGAATCACCATCTACGCGGCTTCTCCACGCAGGAAATCACCCAACTCAAAGATTTCCTGCGCCGCATGATCGCCAATACCTGACCTGCATCCAGAATGGAGCATTCCGTGAAAACCCTATCCACACATTTGCGCCTGCTGGCTGTCGCACCCGCTTTGCTGTTGAGTGCCTGCGCCAGTTATCAGGGCATTGCACCCAGCGCCAGCGCAATTGAACAAATCAAATTGCCGGCGACGACCCTCGCACAACACACCGCCGATGCTTGGCCGCGCGAGGACTGGTGGCACACCTTCGGCGATGCGCAATTAGACGGCCTGATACAACATGCGCTGGAACACAGTCCGACCTTGGCGCTGGCGCAAAGCCGCCTCGTCCGCGCGCAAGCCGCTGCCGGCTTCACTCGTGCCGGCAGCCTGCCGCAAGCCACGCTCGATGTCGATGGCAGCTACGGCCACCAGTCGGAAAACTATGTCATGCCGAAACCGCCGCTCGGCAAAGGCGGCGAATACATCAGTCAAGGCCGCGCCGCCATCGATTTCAGTTTCGATCTCGACCTGTGGGGACGGAATGCCGCGCTCATCAAGGCCGCCAATGCGCAAGGCGACGCCGCCGCTTTCGACCGCGACGCCGCACGGCTGGCGCTGACCACCTCGATCGCCCGCAGCTACGCGCAACTGGCAGCGCAATACGCATTGCAGGATGTTTTACTGGCGACGCAAAAGCAGCGTCAAACCATCCGCGACCTGACCGAGCAGCGCGTCAAAAATGGATTGGATACGCGCGTCGAGCAAAAGCAAACCGAAACAAGCGAAGCCGCCTTACGCGCCGAGTTGGCGCAGCTCGCTACCGCGATGGACGTCACGCGTTTACAACTAGCGGCGCTAGCTGGCGACATGCCGACCGCGGCAAAGGACATCGCTCGTCCTACCCTATCGGCCACGACGCTGAGCGTGCCGCAAAATCTAGCGCTCGATTTGCTCGCGCGCCGACCAGAATTAGCCGCGCAGCGTGCGCGCATCATTGCCGCAACGGGCGATGCGGACGCGGCCAAAGCGCAGTTTTATCCCAACATCAACCTGACCGCCTTCCTCGGTTTTCAGGCCATCGGTCTGACGCAATTGTTCAAAGGCGGCAGCATGGTAAACGGCATCGGCCCGGCCATCCATTTGCCGCTGTTCGACAGCGGCCGCCTGCGCGCCAACTATGCGTCGAAGATCGCCGATGTCGATGGCGCGATCGCACAATACAACCAGTCGGTCGTCACTGCCGCGCAAGACGTGGCGGAACAATTGACCCGCATTGCCGCGCTATCAAACGAGGAAGCCGCCACGCACGCCGCGCTGGCCGCCGCCGAGGAAGCCTACCGGCTGGCGATGCTGCGCTACCAGGGTGGCCTATCGCCTTACCTGACCGCGTTGACGGTGGAAACGCAATTGCTGGCACAACGCCGAGCGGCGGCCGACCTGAAAGCGCGCCGACAAGATTTACAAATCACATTGATTCGCGCATTAGGCGGTGGCTTCCATGACGCCATTGCTCCGCTAGCCCACAACCAACAACACTAAATTCACGATATACCGGGAGAAATCCATGAGCGACACCCCTAACGCACCGATCCAGAACAACGCACCGACAGGCGAGAACAAAGCCGCGCCCAAGCGTAAAAAAATCATGCTGACCATCGCGTCCGTATTTCTGATCGCCGGCGTCGGCTACGGTTTGTATTGGTTGCTGTTTTCACGCTATTACGAAGAAACCGACAACGCCTATGTGGCAGGCAACGTGGTGCAAATCACTTCGCAGGTGCCCGGCACCGTCAGCAAAATCTTGGCTGACGATACCGATCTCGTCAAAGGCGGCCAAGAATTGATTAGCCTCGATACCGCCGATGCCGATGTCGCCGTCACGCAAGCCGAAGCGCAACTGGCGCAAACCGTGCGCGAGGTACGCACGTTGTATGCCGCGCAATCGCAGGCAGCGGCCAATCTTAAATTACGGGATGCGGAACTGACGCGAGCGCAAGATGATCTGGCACGACGCAAGGCATTAGCGGGATCGGGCGCGGTGTCGGGCGAAGAAATCCGCCACGCCGAATTGGCTGTCAGCGCCGCGCAAGCTGCCGTTGGCGTCGCGAAAGAACAATTGGTGTCGGGTCGCGCCCTCACCGAAGGCACCACGCCGGACAAACACCCGAACGTACAACGCGCCGCAGCACGTCTGCAGGAAGCCATGCTGAGCCAAGCGCGCTCGACCTTGTATGCGCCGGTCGGCGGCGAAGTCGCCAAGCGCAATGCTCAAGTCGGTCAACGCATCGCCGCCGGCGCGCCCTTGATGGCTATCGTGCCGCTCGATCAATTATGGGTCGATGCCAATCTGAAAGAAGCGCAACTGCGCCGCGTGCGGATTGGCCAACCGGTGGAACTGGTTGCCGACATGTACGGTAGCAAAGTCAAGTATGCAGGCAAGGTTGCTGGCCTCGGCGCTGGCACCGGCGCAGCCTTCGCTCTGCTGCCGGCACAAAACGCTACCGGCAACTGGATCAAGGTCGTGCAGCGGGTGCCGGTGCGGATTACGCTCGAACCGAAACAACTGCGCGAACATCCTTTGCGCATCGGTTTATCGATGACGATCGAGATCGATGTGCATGACCAATCCGGCCCTAGTGTCGAGAGCCACAAGGCCGACGCTGCTCAGCCGGGGAATACTCTGAGCGCCGCTGCTTCTTTGCTCGACACGCTGGGTGCGCGCGTCAAAACGCGCAGTGACGCCATCATCGCCGCCAATTTGAAATAAGACCCATCATGGCTAGCTCGCCTTCTATTGCTGCTTCTGGCGCACCCACCTCAGAAGCGGCACAGCCGCCGCTGAAAGGCGCGGCACTGCTATTGCTGACCATCGCCGCGGCGATGTCCACCTTCATGGAAATCCTCGACATCACGATTGCCAATGTGTCGATTCCAACCATCGCCGGCGCGCTCGGTGTCTCGACCACGCAAGGCACATGGATCATCAGCGCTTATTCGGTGGCGGCGGCAATCGCGGTGCCACTCACCGGCTGGCTGGCGCGTCGCGTCGGCGAAGTAAAGTTGTTCACGATTTCGGTGCTGGCCTTCACGGCGATGTCAACGCTGGCGGCGTTTTCCACCAGCCTGCCGATGCTCGTCTTTTTCCGCCTGCTGCAGGGTCTGGTGTCAGGGCCGATGGTGCCCTTGTCGCAAACCCTGTTAGTGCGTAACTTTCCGCCAGAGAAGCGCGGCGCGGCGATGGGTTTATGGGCGATGACCATTATTCTCGCGCCGATCTGCGGCCCGCTCTTAGGCGGCTACATCAGCGACAATTATCACTGGTCATGGATCTTCCTCATCAACATCCCGATCGGTCTGTTCGGCGGCATCACAGTCTGGACACTGATGAAAAACCGCGATTCCGCCATCGCCAAGATCCCGCTCGACTACATCGGTATGGGTCTCATGGTGGTCGGCATCGGCAGCCTGCAACTGATGCTGGAAATCGGCCGCGAATACGATTGGTTCAATTCCGCTTTCATCACCACGCTCGGCATTGTCGCGCTGGTGACACTGACCTTCTTCATCGTCTGGGCTTGGACATCAGACCATCCCATCGTCGATCTACACCTATTCCGCGATGTCAATTTTCGCTATGGCGTGATCCTGCTCTCGGTCGGGTTCATGACTTATTTCGGCAGCGTGGTGGTGTTCCCGCTTTGGTTGCAATCAGTCATGGGCTATACCGCCGAACAGGCCGGCATGGCGATGTCACCAATCGGCCTCTTCACCGTCATTCTGTCGCCTCTCATCGGCCGCAATATCGCCAAGCTAAACCTGCGCTTGCTGGCGACACTCTCTTTCATCATCATGGGTGCCGTGTCGCTATGGAACAGCTTCTTTTCGCTGGATATCGATTTCTGGTACATCGTCGCACCGCGCCTGATTCAAGGCATCGGCATGGCCTTCTTCTTCATGCCGGTGCAATCGCTGATGCTATCCAACATCACGCCCGACCACATGGCGGCGGCGTCCGGCCTGTCGAATTTTCTGCGCACGCTCGGCGCGGCAATGGGCACTGCCATCAGCGTCACCACTTGGGATCACTTTGCGACCAACAACCATGCAAGGCTGGTGGAAAACGTGTCGGCCTATTCCTCCACCAGCCAGAGTTATCTGTCCACACTGCAGGCCGCCGGCCTCACGCTGGAACAAGCCTACGCCGCGGTCGAGCGCGTCGTCACCGCACAAAGTTACATGATGGCGACCAATGAATTTTTCTTCTATTGCGCGCTGGCTTTCTTCTCGCTGACCGGACTGGTGTGGCTGACCAAGCCACGCAAGATGTTGTCTGCACCGACCGGGCACTGATCCTTAGTCTGCGAGGAAATCCGCGACTGCCTCGATTTGGTCGGAAGACATGAGGCCGGGCGCGTGTCCGGCGTCGGCCACGTCCAGCACCGTAGTGTTCGGTTCGCGGCGCAGTTTGTCGGCCACCGCTTGCGGCAGCACGGTGGAGCGCATGCCGTGGATGACCAGCACCGGGCAGCGGATCGTGCGGTAGCCCTGCCAGAGATCGACATCGCCGTCCGGCCAGCGGAAGCCGTCGATGAGCCGGGGATCGTAGTGGAACACCCAGCGTTCGCCATCTTGGCGCACAGTGTGACGCACACTATGGCGCGCCACGTGAACGATCTGTTCTTCGCTCAAACCGCCCCACTCCCTCAACGACAGCCGGTAATACGCCAACGCATCCTCGAAGCGGGCGAAATCTACCGGCGCATCGATCGAACGCTGGCCAAGTTCACGCAACACCTTCAGGCTAATCTCCGGTCCGACATCGTTCATGATGAGTCGGCGCAGCCGCTGCGGCGCAGTCATCCCCAGCAGCATGCCGACCATGCCGCCCATCGAGGTGCCGAGCAAATCGAATTGCGGCAGAGCCAACAAATCGGCCAGCGCCAGCACATCGCGCGCGTAGAACTCAGCGTTGTAACGACTGACATCGGCGGAAAAATCCGAATCGCCGCGCCCCATCATATCCACCGTCACCACCCGCATGCGACCGGCCAAGGCTGCCGCCAGGAAATCGAAGTCGTGGCCGTTGCGGTATAGGCCGTGCACGCAAATCAAGGTGTGCGCCCCCTCACCCCACACGCGGTAAGCGATGTTTAATCCGTCGGCGTTGGTAAAGCGCGCACTCTGGAACGCAGCCATGCTTCACACCTCCACCGGCGTGCGATCCCGCACGTCTTTTGCCAGCACCAGCGCCTCGCCGCTGCAGACCAGTTCGCCGCTGGCATTGCGGCAAGTCGTCTGCAGGTTCACCAGATTTTTTTCTGGCCGCAATTGCGAAATCGTGACAGTGGCAGTCAACTGCTCGCCGAAATAGGCAGGGCGGATGAAATGCATTTTCTGCTTGAGATAGTTGGTGCCAAAGCCCGGCAGGTCGGTACCGAGTATGAAAGAAAACATACTGGCGATCAGTGGTTCGGGCAAACGATAGCGCCCCTCGTCCAAATCATTGCTATCGTCTTGCGCCAGCAGTCGGTAGCGCTTGCGGTCGTCTTCGGTGTATACGCGTGCGCAGAACGCGCTCATGCCTACGCTCATGCCCTTCATGGTTTGTCCTCCGCCAGTTTGATACGTGTCTGTCCCTGCAAGCCCGCCGCGCCGTTGGGTCGGATCGTCGCCACATCGAGCAGTGCCTCGCGCGCCTCCGTGTCCACTTCGGCCACCGTCATGCGCACGATAATTTCCTCGCCTGCCAAAGTCCCGGTCGGGAACATCATGTCATGACTGAGCTGGCGCGCACCCGGCACGTGCTGCTGGATCGCGCCGCTAAGGCAACTGTATAGCAGCATCCCGTGCGACACGGTACCGCCGAAGTGGGTGGTAGCGGCGAATATCGGATCTACATGAATCGGATTGTCGTCGCCGCTCAGTTCTGCGAAGCTATTGAAGTCCGCTTGCGTGAGCAGGCGTCGCGTTTCAAAAATCTGCCCTGGTTTCAGCATGGTTGTTTTCTCAAGAGGTGAATCAAGCGATGAATCAAACGATAAAGCGCGGCGCATACAGTTTGCGCAACTCCGGCTTCACCACCTTGCCGGCGGCATTGCGCGGCAAGGATGGAACGAAGGCGATATGTTTGGGCAGCTTGTAACGCGCCAGCCTGTCGTTGCAGAACGCCAGCAGGTTTTCCGCCGACACCTCCTGCCCCGGCTTGCACGCCACCACGGCCAATCCCGACTCGCCCCACTTGGGATCGGGCAGGCCTAGCACTGCCGCCTCCAGCACCGCCGGATGCTGGAACAACACATTCTCCACTTCTGCCGGATAGACGTTCTCGCCGCCGCTGATGAACATGTCCTTGGAACGATCGACGATGTAAAAATAATTTTCCTCGTCGCGTCGCGCCAGATCGCCGGTACGTAGCCAGCCGTCGGCGGTGAATGCTTCGGCGGTTTTTTCCGCTTGCTGCCAGTAACCGGGCGTGATTGCCGGACCACGCAGCAGCAATTCGCCGATTGCATCTGGCGGCAAATCCTTTCCCGCCGCATCGACTACACGGGCTGCGACGAACATTGCCGGCTTGCCTACCGCGCCTGCTTTGCGGCGCACGTTCTGTTCATCCATCAGGAACACGGTCGGCCCGGTTTCCGTCATGCCAAAACCTTGGCGGATCACGACACCACGCTCGGCATACAGATCGAGCACACTGATCGGCAGCGGCGCACCGCCGCACGCCATGACCCGCACTCGCGCTAGGTCGGCCTGGGCGAAATCGGGATGCTGGCTGAGCATGAGATAAATAGCCGGCACGCCAAAGAACGCCGTCACCTCGCGTGAAAAAAGCTGGAGCGCGCTGCCGGCGTCAAAGCTTTTCATAATCAGCGCCGTGCCACCGGCCAGCAGAGTCGGCATGGTAAGCAAGTTGATGCCGCCGGTGTGAAACAGCGGCAGCAAATTCAACGTGACATCGGCGCTGGTAAGCGCCATCGGCGCACCAATGTTGAGGTGATTGAACAAAGCCATGCCGTAAGTCTGAATCACGCCCTTGGGCTTGCCGGTGGTGCCGGATGTGTAGAGGATGTACCACGTATCCGTCAGCGCGCGCTCCGGCATGATGACCGGCTTGCCAGATGTTTGCGTGAGCAAAACTTCGTAGGCTGGATCAACAGCATCATCACTCTGCCCTCCCAACGCGATGCACTGCAGACCCGGCGTCAGTTCTTTGAGTGCGGCGATAGTCGGCGCAAATTGCGCATCGTAGATCAGCAAATCCGGTGTGCAATCTTGCAAGATGCCTTGCAACTCCGGCGCCGCCAAACGCCAATTCAGCGGCACGGCGATCATCCCGGCCTTGGCGCAGCCAAACAGAATCTCGAAAAATTCCGTGCAGTTTTGCATCAACAGTGCGACGCGCGCACCAGATGATAGTTTGCAATGCGCAGCGAGCACTTCCGCCACCGCGCTGGCGCGCGCATTGGCCTGAGCATAAGTGTATGCGCGGCCGCTGGCGAGATCGACCAAAGCGCGTTTGTCCGGTTCGTAATCTGCACGTCGTTGCAAGATGTCGAAAATCATCATGATGTAACTTCCCTTATGGTCATGCTGCGTTGTTCAGCAGTCGGCATGCAGACGACCGCGCACCGTGGCGATTCCGGCCGTAGCAGCACGGAATGAGAGAAGCATAAAGAAATCGCGAACCGGAAAATATCGGAACTGTCTAAAAATGCCGTAGGAAAGACAAGCTGTGTTTTGAAGGAATTTTCCTACAC
>JAFECY010000068.1 GCA_018241865.1 Pseudomonadota bacterium
GAGCGCTGTCGGTGACGGCAGCGTCGGCAAGAACGGCGGGAGGAGAGGCCAGCGGTGCGCATGCGCCCAGTAGCAGGGGCAGCGTTACAATAGCAAATACGTTTTTCAAGAGGGGAATCCTGGCGAATCGAGCGTGAGCCCTGATTCTACGCCCAACTTGTTTCCGTGGACAGGCGGTATGCGCGTCCTTACACGGAATCTGACCAGAGTCTTTGCCTCATGCCTGAATTGCCGGAAGTCGAAGTCACGCGTCGCGGCGTCGCTCCCCATGTCGAAGGACAGGCCGTCAGCGGTGTGATCTTGCGTCGCAGCGGTTTGCGCTGGCCCTTTCCCGCCGATTTGTCCGAGTTGCTGACTGGCCGCGTCATCCACCACACCGACCGGCGCGGCAAGTATTTGCTGCTCGCATTCGAGCATGGCAGCTTGATGATTCATCTCGGCATGTCCGGTCACTTGCGCATCCTGCCGGCCGCCACGCCAGCGCAAAAGCACGATCATTTCGACTTGGTGTTGCAGGAACAGGTCTTGCGACTGAGCGATCCGCGTCGTTTTGGCGCCGTGCTGTGGCATGCCGCCGAAGACGGGCCGGTGACGCAGCATGTGCTGTTGCGCGGGCTCGGCGTCGAGCCGTTAGGGGCGGATTTCGACGGCGAACTGTTGTATCGCCTGACGCGCCAGCGCAGCGCTCCTATCAAACAGGTGTTGTTGGCAGGCGACATCGTGGTCGGAGTCGGCAATATCTATGCTTCGGAAAGTCTGTTTCAGGCGCACATCCATCCTAAAACGGCGGCCGGCCGCATCGGTCGGGCGCGCTATGTGCTGCTGGCACAAGCCATCCGCGCGACGCTGGCCGCTGCCATCGAGCAGGGCGGTAGCAGTTTGCGCGATTTTCTGAACGTGAACGGGCAGTCGGGATATTTTCAGCAAAATTATTTTGTTTACAACAGAGAGGGCTTGCCTTGCCGGGTATGCGGCAAGCCGGTGCGGCAGATCCGACAAGGTCAGCGCGCTAGTTTTTACTGTGCAAATTGTCAAAAATGAGCGCGGATGCTACTGTCTTGCTTTGAGGTAAGGCTGCACTTATTCAGCGTAGCCGTAAGCAAAAACAGGATGAGGGGAGCACGTGAGCCATCTGGTTGAAAAATTCCACGAGTACAGCGAGTGGCGTAGCGGCGTAACGCAGGCGCTCGACCGTTATCGTGAATGGATCACTGAGGCCGATCTGGCCGACGCCTCCAGCGATCAGCGCATCGCCCGCATCAAAGAAAGGTTGGTCGATGACAAGTTGTCGATCGCCTTCGTCGCCGAATTTTCGCGTGGCAAGTCGGAACTCATCAACGCGATTTTCTTTGCCGAGTATGGCCAACGCATCCTGCCGTCCTCGGCCGGTCGCACCACCATGTGCCCGACTGAGTTGCTGTACGACGAAACTTTCCCGCCTTGCATTCGCTTGTTGCCGATCGAAACGCGCGCCGAGGCGCATTCGACTTCCGATCTGAAGCAGCAGAGCCATGTGTGGTCCGTGCTGCCGCTGGACATCCAGTCGGGCGAGGGTATGTTGGAAGCCTTCCGCCAAGTCAGCTTGACCAAGCGCGTGCCGGTCGATGAGGCCAAGCTGTACGGTTTGTACGATGACGAAGATCCCGACATGCAGAGCGAAGTCGATGCCGAGGGGCGAGTCGAAATCTCGCAGTGGCGACACGCTATCATCAATTTCCCCCATCCCTTGCTCAAACAGGGTTTGATTATCATCGACACGCCCGGCCTGAATGCCATCGGCACCGAGCCGGAATTGACGCTGAACCTGATTCCGAACGCGCATGCAGTGTTGTTCATTCTGGCGGCCGATACGGGCGTGACCAAAAGCGACATCGAAGTTTGGCGCAACAATATCGGTACCGGCCCCGGTCGGTTGGTGGTGTTGAACAAGATCGACGGCATGTGGGACGAATTGCGCAGCCCGCTCGAAATTGATCGCCAGATCGCGCAACAGGCGTCCAGTGTGGCCACCACCTTGGACGTGGCTGAAACGCAGGTTTTCCCGGTATCGGCGCAAAAAGGCTTGGTCGGCAAGATCAACCGCGATGCGCCGTTGCTGGCCAAGAGTCGTTTGCTCAAGCTGGAACAGGCTTTGTCGCAAGAATTATTGCCAGCCAAACAGACTATCATCCGCGCCCAACTCGCCAGCGAAATCCGTGAATTGACTGCTGCCAAACAAGCTTTACTGGCTTCGCGCAAACGCAACGTGGTTGAACAACTGGTCGAGCTGACTAGCTTGCGCGGCAAGAACAAAAATGTGGTTGTGCACATGATGAAGCGCATTGAAATCGAGCGGAAGGAATTCGATGCTAGCCTGATGAAAATGCAAAGCACGCGCGCGGTGTTTGCACGACAATCGGCCGATGTCTATACCAATCTCGGTCTCGGCGTATTGAAGCAGGATGCGCGCGCGGCGCGCGCGGCGATGGAGAAAAGCCGGTTTTCGGTGGAAATTCTGTCCGCCGCTAAGACCTTCTTCGATAAGACTGCGAATAACCTGTGGGAAGCCGGGCACAAAATTGATGAAATCGCCGAGATGATGGCGGTGATGTACAAAAAATTCTCTACCGAGCACGGCTTGGCGCTGACCACACCCATGCCTTTTTCGCTGAAAAAATACCGTGACGAACTCAGCGCCATTGAAGCGGTGTTCCAGCGGCAGTTCAGTATCGGCGCCATGTTTACCGGCTACCAAACCGTGCTGATGCATAAGTTCTTCGAGTCGATTGCCTCGCGCGTCAAGCAGAGCATTCTGCAGGCCAACCGTGATGTCGAGGCTTGGTTCAAGGTGGTGATGGCGCCGCTCGATGCCCAAATCCGCGAACACAAGACGCAGCTCAAGCAACGGCAGAAATCGATCGAAAAGATCGTGGACGCCGCCGACACCTTGGAAGAAAAAATTCAAACTTTCGAGCAGTTGCAGGCTGAACTCGATACCGATATCGGTAAGTTGCTGCGGCTGGAGGCGGATATCGGCGACGCTATCATGGCTGAGCTTGCTTCCGTACGCGAAGCTGCCTGATTGCATTTCGTTCTATCGTTCGATTCCACATGAAACGCATCAGCCCGTCGGCCGGGGCGCTCGCCGAGCTGGCTGACCCGGAATTTTCCGCCACCGTGATCCGCTGGCAACGACAGCACGGTCGTCACGCACTTCCTTGGCAAAACACCACCGACGCCTACCGCATCTGGCTCTCGGAAATCATGCTGCAGCAAACGCAAGTCGTTGCCGTTATCCCTTACTACCAACGCTTCCTGCAACGCTTCCCCGATGTGGCTGCGCTGGCCGCTGCGCCGGTCGAAGAAGTGATGGCGTACTGGAGCGGGCTCGGGTACTACAGCCGCGCACGCAATCTGCATCGTTGTGCGCAACAGGTCGTGGCTGAGTGTGCCGGCGTCTTCCCTGCCGACCCGGCGCGGTTGGCGGAATTGCCCGGCATCGGCCGCTCCACCGCTGCTGCCATCGCCGCTTTCAGTCATGGCGCGCGCGCGGCCATTCTCGACGGCAATGTCAAACGCGTGTTTGCTCGCGTGTTCGGCATCGATGCTTATCCCGGTGAAAAAAAGATCGAGCTAGCAATGTGGCGACGCGCCGATGCCTTGTTGCCGGATGAGCGGCAGCATGGTGCGATGGTGGCCTACACCCAAGGTTTGATGGATCTCGGCGCGACTGTTTGTAGCCGCAGCCGGCCGGCCTGTGCTGATTGCCCGTTGCGAGAGCGCTGCGTCGCTCATCGTGATGGACGTGTCCATGAACTGCCGGCGCGCAAGCCAAAAAAGACAACACCGGAAAAACATGCGGCCATGCTGGTGGTGATCGATGACGGCGAAGTCTTGCTGCAACAGCGGCCGGCCAGCGGCATCTGGGGTGGCTTGTTGTCATTGCCGGAGATCGAAGGGTTTACTGCGCAGCCGACTCAGGTGAGCGAGCCGGCAATCGCGCAGACGCTGGCAGATGTCGGTGTGCTGGCGGAAAGCGCGTCGATGCCGACGCTGGCACACGGCTTCACGCATTTCCGCCTGCATATCGCCCCTTATCGCGTGCGACTGCAGAAACGCCTGTATTTGGCGGCGCAGTCGGGATATGTCTGGCTCCCGCTGGCGCGATTGCAGGCAGCGCC
>JAFECY010000069.1 GCA_018241865.1 Pseudomonadota bacterium
CGAAGGAAACGTTCTGAACATCACTGTCGTTATGCGTGGAGGCAAAGCGCAACAGCTTGGCGATGCGTTCCTTGTTGCTGGCATCTTCGCCGATGCCTTCCTTCAGCACCTGGCCGAATTCTTTCCAGAAGCTGGCGTATTTATCCTTTTGTTCCTGCTCGTCGGAAGTCGCCAGCTCTTCCAGCATAGACAGCACGCGCTTGGTCGAACCTTCGCGGATCACTTTCACGTCGCGCGATTCCTGTAGGATTTCGCGCGAGACATTCAGCGGCAGGTCGGCCGAATCGATCACGCCTTTGACGAAGCGCAGGTACACCGGCATCAACTGCTCGGCATCGTCCATGATGAACACGCGCTTGATGTACAGCTTGATGCCGCCGCGTTTGTTGCGGTCCCACAGGTCGTACGGCGCGTGCGCGGGAATGTAGAGCAGTTGGGTGTATTCGCTGCGGCCCTCGACCCGGTTGTGGGTATAGGCCAGCGGCGGCTGGAAATCGTGCGAGACGTGCTTGTAAAACTCGTCGTACTGTTCTTGTGTGATGTCCGACTTGTTGCGCGCCCACAGCGCGCTGGCCTGGTTGATGGTTTCCAGTTCGTCACGCAAGACGGTTTCTTTCTTTTCCTCGTCCCATTCTTCCTTCCGCATCTGGATCGGCAGCGAGATATGGTCGGAATACTTGCGGATGATCGATTTCAACTTCCACGCCGACAGAAAATCATCTTCGCCTTCGCGCAGGTGCAGGGTGATGGCGGTGCCGCGCGTCGCTTTGTCGATGGCTTCGACGCTGAAGTCGCCTTCGCCGCCCGATTCCCAGCGCACGCCTTGCGCGGCCGATAAGCCGGCGCGGCGCGATTCCACGGTGATCTTGTCGGCGACGATGAAGGCGGAATAAAAGCCGACGCCGAACTGGCCGATCAGCGCCGCATCTTTTTGCTGGTCGCCGGAGAGCTTCGAGAAAAATTCCTTGGTGCCCGACTTGGCGATGGTGCCGAGGTGTTCGATCGCTTCATCGCGGCTCATGCCGATGCCGTTGTCGGCAATGGTGATGGTGCGCTTGTCCTTGTCGAAGCCGACGGTGATTTTCAGATCGGGATCGTTTTCATACAGGCCGGCGTTGTTGATGGCCTCGAAGCGCAGCTTGTCGGCGGCGTCGGAAGCGTTGGAGACCAGCTCGCGCAGGAAGATTTCCTTGTTCGAGTACAGCGAGTGGATCATCAACTGCAAGAGTTGTTTGACTTCGGCTTGAAAACCCAGGGTTTGTTTATCGGCTGCGGCCATTTTTTCCTCGAAGAATCAATGAAATGAAAGATGTGCCCGGATGATGGGGGCGGGCGCGGCGATTTCAAGGGTGGGTAGTGCAATTTTCGCCCATGAAAAAATAGGCGGCGGTGATTTTCCTTCTCCCCTCGCGGGAGAAGGGCTGGAGAAGGGAGCGTTCCAGAGAACAACGCCGTATGAATGAAATGAGTTCTAGTAAAATCGAGGCTTTGTGAATGACCTTCTGGAGCGCATCTTGTCCTACACCGAAAAACTCAAAGCTCTCAACATCGCACTGCCGCCGGTGGCCACCCCGGCCGCCGCCTACGTCATGTACGCGCAAACCGGCAACACGGTTTTCCTGTCCGGCCACATCGCCAAGAAGGAGGGCAAGCCCTGGGTCGGCCAGCTTGGCAAGAACATGGCGACCGAAGAAGGCAAGCAGGCCGCGCGCGCCGTCGCCATCGACCTGCTGGCCAGCCTGCAGGCGGCTTGCGGCGGCGACCTCAATCGCGTCAAGCGCATCGTCAAGGTCATGAGTCTGGTGAATTCCACCGGCGAGTATACCGAGCAGCACCTTGTCACCAATGGCGCGTCCGAACTGTTCGGCGAAATTTTCGGCGACGCCGGCAAGCATGCGCGTTCCGCCTTCGGCGTGGCGCAGTTGCCGATGGGCGCCTGCGTCGAGATCGAGCTGATCGCCGAAGTGGCGTAAGCGACTGTCATATAAAGTCAGCGTAATATTGACGGCTGCAAAAATGTTTGTGCTCCTTCCCCTTCAAGGGGAAGGTCGGGATGGGGATAGGGGATAGTCTCTGCGCATCACCCATCCCCACCCTAGCCCTCCCCTTGAAGGGGAGGGAATCGCAACAAAAAATGGACACTACATTTTTGACTGCTCAATAAACTGCTTAAGCCACCCGCTGCGCCGAACCGTCATCCGAACAACACCGCACCTATTCCGACTCACATGAAAATCGATTCCTCCGCACCGATCCAGTGGCAGTTCTCCCAACGCGCGCAAAAGCTGGAAAGCTCTGCCATCCGTGAAATCCTCAAGGTCACGATGCGCCCGGAAATCATTTCCTTCGCCGGCGGTTTGCCATCGCCCGCCACCTTCCCGGTGGAGCGCATGCGGGTGGCCTTCGATACCGTGCTGTCGCGTCAGGGCAAGGTCGCGCTGCAATACGGTCCGACCGATGGCTATGCGCCCTTGCGCGAATGGGTGGCGAATTCGCTCTCCACGCATGGCGCGAAGATTTTGCCGGAACAAGTGTTGATGGTGTCCGGCTCGCAGCAAGGCCTCGACCTGCTCGGCAAGGTGCTGATCGACGAAGGCAGCAAGGTACTGGTGGAAACGCCGAGTTATCTCGGCGCGCTGCAGGCTTTCTCGGTCTATGGCCCGCAATTCGTTTCCGTGCCGAGCGACGAAGGCGGCCTGCAGCCACAGGCGCTGGAAGGCATCGCCGCCGGTGCGCGCCTGCTGTACGCGCTGCCGAACTTCCAGAACCCGACCGGCCGCACGTTGTCGATGGAGCGCCGCGTTGCGCTGGTCGAAACCTGCGCCCGCTTCGGCCTGCCGCTGATCGAAGACGACCCCTACGGCGCACTGAGCTATCGCAGCGAACCGCTGCAAAAGCTGCTGACCATGAACCCCGGCGGCGTCATCTACATGGGTTCGTTCTCCAAGGTGCTCACCCCCGGCATCCGCCTCGGCTACGTGGTCGCGCCGCTGCCGCTGGCGCGCAAGCTGGAACAGGCCAAGCAAGCCACCGACCTGCACACCGCGCAACTGACGCAGATGGTGGTGTACGAAGCGATCAAGGACGGCTTTCTGCAAGAGCACATCCCCACCATCCGCCAGCTCTACGCCAGCCAGTGCCAGGCCATGCTTGACGCGCTGGCCGAATTCTTTCCGCAAGAAGCAAGCTGGACCAAACCGGAAGGCGGCATGTTCATCTGGGTGACGCTGCCCAAGCAGATCGACGCCATGAAACTGCTCGACGAAGCGATCGCCGAAATGGTCGCCTTCGTGCCGGGTGCGCCGTTCTACGCCAATACGCCGGAACGCAATACCTTGCGCTTGAGTTTTGTGACGGTGCCGCCGGAGAAGATTCGGGAGGGGGTGGCGGTGCTGGGCAGGTTGATTAAGTCGAAGATGGCTTAGTTCGCCTAGATGCGCACATCCAGCGGGGACAGGATGCCGCGTCCGCCACGATTCAATACGTGGGTATTGACAATAACGGTGACGATCACAAAATTTCCGCCCATCCCCCCAAATTCCTTGGAGAAAAAATGAAGAAGCAACTATTCGCTGTACTTTTTTCGTGCACCACCTGCTGTGCCGTTGCTGCCGAGCCACCTCAGTGCAAGCAGCAAAATATCGAGAAATCCGTCATCGAAATGTGCATGGTGCCGGGCGGCGCGTTTCAACACGATCTTTACACACTTAAGGCGGACAAGGTATTGATCTTCGCCCTCGTTGACGATTACGCTGAGAAGGTCGAGCTTGAACACGCCATCCCAGAAGGTCTTGCCATCGAGTTCCCACTGTCGAAGCAAGGGGAAAAAGTCGTCAAGATCAAAGGGGGATGCGTTCCTGAAAGCAAGGATGGTGCTGAAGTCGCGAGAGTGTGCAACTTCTATTGGGGCA
>JAFECY010000006.1 GCA_018241865.1 Pseudomonadota bacterium
AACCAGAAAACAATTAACCACGGCGCACACGGCGGTCACGGCGAAATCAAAAACCGGTATGTTATTTCGCCGTGACCGCCGTGGTTCAAAATGGTTGCCGTTTTTTGCGCCAGTTCTGCCATCAAAGGAAACATCATGAACGAGCATCAACACTCCCACGATTCTTCCCATGCCCACGAAGGCCACGAACACGGCGAACATTGCCAGCACGAATCGCATGAATCGCACGCAGCAGCGCCGGTAAAATCAGACAAGTCCTATAAAGACCCGGTGTGCGGCATGATGGTCGCCGCCGATCCGCAAAAGAAAATCACACACCAAAGCGTCGATTACTATTTCTGCAGTACGCGCTGCATGGATAAATTCCGTGCCGATCCGCACGCTTACCTGCATCCAGCGGAACCAGCGGCGACACCTGCACCAATCGGCACGATGTACACCTGCCCGATGCACCCAGAAGTGCGCCAGCCCGGCCCCGGAACCTGCCCCAAGTGCGGCATGGCGCTGGAGCCGGAAATGCCTGCGCTGGACGAGGAAGAAAATCCCGAGTTGCGCGATTTCCGCCACCGCTTCTGGTGGACGCTGCCGCTGACCGTCATGGTGATGACGCTCGCCATGTTCGGCCACAAGCTGGTGGAGGGCGGCGTGCCCTACCAGAGCTGGATCGAGTTGGTGTTGTCCGCACCGGTGGTGCTGTGGGCCGGCTGGCCTTTCTTCGAGCGCGCGCTGCAATCGATCACCAACCGCAGTCCCAATATGTGGACCCTGATCGGCTTGGGCGTGGCGGCGGCTTTCGGTTATAGCGTGGTGGCGACACTCGCGCCCGGCATCTTCCCGCAAAGCTTCGTCGAGCATGGCCGCATCGGCGTCTATTTCGAGGCGGCGGCGACCATCATTTCGCTGACTTTGCTCGGTCAGATACTCGAATTGAAAGCGCGCTCGCAAACCTCGGCGGCGATCAAATCGCTGCTCGGCTTGGCGCCGAAGACGGCACGTCGCATCAATGCGGATGGTAGCGAGGAAGACGTGCCGCTGAACCACGTGCACATCGGCGACACCTTGCGCGTGCGCCCCGGCGAGAAAACGCCGGTCGATGGCGTGGTGCTGGAAGGCGAAAGCGCGGTGGATGAATCCATGCTGACCGGCGAACCGCTGCCGGTGACCAAGCGCCCCGGTGATAAATTGATCGGCGCGACCATCAACACCAGCGGCAGCCTCGTGATGCGCTCGGAAAAAATCGGTTCGCAAACCATGCTGGCGCAGATCGTGCAGATGGTGGCGCAGGCGCAGCGTTCGCGCGCGCCGATGCAGCGCATGGCCGACGTGGTGGCGGGCTGGTTCGTGCTTGCCGTCGTCGCCGTCGCATTGTTGACGTTGCTCGGCTGGGGGTTCTTCGGCCCCGAGCCGCGCTGGGTGTATGGCTTCGTCAATGCGGTGGCGGTGCTGATTATCGCTTGCCCGTGCGCGCTCGGACTGGCCACGCCGATGTCGATCATGGCCGCCACCGGCCGCGCGGCGACGCAGGGCATCCTGTTCCGCGACGCCGCCGCCATCGAGGGCTTGCGCCAGATCGACACCATCATCGTTGACAAAACCGGCACCCTGACCGAAGGCAAACCAGCCTTCGACCGCGTGCTCGCCGTTCCCGGCGGCGACGAGCAGGAAGTGTTGCGCATCGCCGCCAGCATCGATCAGGGCAGTGAACATCCGCTGGCGCAAGCCATCGTCAACGAAGCACGCAAGCGCGGACTGGCGCTCGACAAACCAGAATCCTTCGAGTCGTCCAGCGGCATCGGCGTGCGCGGTAGTATTGCGGGACGGCGCATTGCGCTCGGCAATACGGTGTTGATGGAAACGGAACAGGTCGAGTGGCGCGGCATGCAGTCGCAGGCCGAAGCGCTGCGCGGCGAGGGCGCGAGCGTGATGTATCTCGCCGTCGATGCGCGCCTGCTGGGATTGGTGGCGGTGTCCGATCCGGTCAAGGCCAGCACGCCGGAAGCCTTGCACGTGCTGAAGGAAGCCGGCCTGCGGGTAGTGATGGCCACCGGCGATGGCCTCACCACCGCGCAGTCGGTGGCGGCGAAACTGGGCATCGACGAAGTGCATGGCGAAGTCAAGCCGCAAGACAAGCTGGAATTGGTGCGCCGCCTGCAACAGCAAGGTCACAAGGTGGCGATGGCCGGCGACGGCATCAACGACGCGCCGGCGCTGGCGGCGGCCGATGTCGGCATCGCCATGGGCACCGGCACCGACGTCGCCATCAACAGCGCGCACCTGACGCTGGTCAAGGGCGATTTGCGCGCCATCGCCCGCGCCCGCACGCTGTCCGACGACACCGTGCGCAACATGCGCCAGAACCTCGGCTTCGCCTTCGTCTATAACGCGCTCGGCATCCCGCTGGCGGCTGGTTTGTTGTATCCCTTCACCGGCCAGTTGCTGTCGCCGATGATCGCCGCGCTGGCGATGAGCCTGAGCTCGGTGTCGGTCATCAGCAATGCCTTGCGTTTGCGCGGCATGGGCAAGTGAGTAGCGTCGTGATATGACAGGCTGAGTAACCGGACGAGAAAGTCCTTGACCTTCCCATCATTGGAGGGTTGATACTGAGGGCATGACATACTCGAAAGGCATGCACATGGACCGCCCGGACACTTCACTTTCAACCGCGCCAAAAATTGTGCTGAACACAGCGACCGCTGATCGGCAACTCTCCCTCGATATCGCCGGCATGACATGCGCCTCGTGCGTGGCGCGTGTCGAAAAAGCCTTAAGCAAGGTGCCGGGCGTGACTGCGGCCAGCGTCAACCTCGCCACCGAAAGCGCGCGGGTCGATGTCGGCGCATCGGTGCGTTTGAGCGATCTGAAGACGGCGGTCGAGCAAGCCGGCTACGCTGTCGCCGAACAGGAAACCGATCTGCATATCGAAGGCATGACGTGCGCTTCTTGCGTGGCGCGTGTCGAAAAAGCCTTGGGCAAGGTCGATGGCGTGCTCGCCGTCAGCGTCAATCTCGCCACAGAGAATGCACGCGTGAAGACCGCAGGCATCGCGCCACTTGCTGCATTGCTGGCGGCGGTCGATGCCGCCGGCTATCACGCCACGGTGCCGCAAAAAGAAGCAACACAGACGACGGTATCCACCAGCAGCAAGGAAGGCCGCGCTGTCATCATCGCCGCGCTGCTGTCGCTGCCACTGGCCGCGCCGATGGTGTTCGATTTGTTCGGCTTGCACATCATGCCGCCCGGCTGGCTGCAATGGCTGTTGGCAACGCCGGTGCAGTTCTGGCTCGGCGCGCGCTTCTATCGCGCCGGCTGGAAAGCCGTGAAGTCCGGCTCTGCCAACATGGACTTGCTGGTCGCGCTTGGCACCAGCGCCGCCTATGGCTTGAGCGTGTATCAACTTGTGGCAGACGGCCACGGCATGTCGGCGCATCTCTACTTTGAGGCGGCGTCGGTGGTGATTACTTTGGTCTTGCTCGGCAAGTGGCTGGAAGCGCGCGCCAAGCGCCAGACTGCCGCCGCCATTCGTGCATTGCAAAATCTGCAGCCGGCATCGGCGCGCGTGCGGCGCGACGGCGTTGATATCGATGTCGCCATCGAAGCCGTGCAGCACGGCGATCTGGTGGTGGTGCGCCCCGGCGAACGCATTCCGGTCGATGGCGTGGTGGTCGAAGGCGCGAGCCAGGTCGATGAATCGCTGCTGACCGGCGAGAGCCTGCCGGTGGCGAAGCATGTCGGCGAACAAGTCACCGGCGGCGCGATCAATGGCGAAGACTTGTTGGTGGTGCGCACCGCCGCCATCGGCGCCGAGACCACGCTGGCGCGCATCATCCGTCTGGTGGAAGATGCGCAAGCCGCCAAGGCGCCGATCCAGCGCCTGGTCGATCAAGTCAGCGGCGTATTCGTGCCGGTGGTGCTGGTGATCGCTTTGTTCACTTTGATCGGCTGGTGGCTGGCCGGCGCATCGATGGAAACCGCCATCATCAACGCGGTCGCGGTGCTGGTGATCGCTTGTCCTTGTGCGCTTGGCTTGGCGACGCCGACCGCGATCATGGTCGGCACCGGCGCGGCCGCGCGGTACGGCATTTTGATTAAAGATGCGGAAGCGCTGGAAGTCGCGCACAAGGTCGGCGTCGTCGTGTTCGACAAGACTGGCACGCTCACGGTTGGCAAGCCGACGCTGGTCGAGGCCGCGCCGTTTGCAATCGATGACGACGCCTTGCTGCAACTGGCGGCTTCGGTGCAGCAGGGCAGCGAGCATCCGCTGGCGCATGCCACCGTCGCGGCGGCGCAGGCGCGCGGCATCGAGCCGTTGAGCTTGGGCGGCTTGACGGCCTTGCCGGGTCGCGGTCTGGCGGCGACGGTGCAGGGCAAGGATGTGCGCCTGGGCAGCACGCGCTTGATGCAGGAATTGCACATCGACCTCGCGCCCCTGCAGGCGCGCGCCGCCGCACTGGAGCAGAGCGGCCACACCATTTCATGGCTGGCCGAAGCGACGCCGCCGCGCTTGCTCGGCTTGCTGGCTTACGGCGACAGCATCAAGCCTTCCGCGCAACAAGCCGTGACGCACCTGCATGCGCTCGGCATCACTACCGTGCTGCTGACCGGCGACAATCGCGGCAGCGCGCAGGCGGTGGCGCAGCAACTCGGCATCACGCACGTGCAGGCCGAAGTGCTGCCGGCGGACAAGGCCGGCAAGGTCGCGCAACTGAAAGGCGCGGGACGAGTGGTGGCGATGGTTGGCGACGGCATCAACGATGCGCCAGCGCTGGCCGCCGCCGATGTTGGCATCGCCATGGGCAGCGGCACCGATGTCGCCATGCAGGCGGCTGGTGTCACTTTGATGCGCGGCGATCCGGTGCTGGTAGCCGATGCCATCGACATCTCACGCCGCACTTGGAACAAAATTCGGCAAAATCTGTTCTGGGCTTTTATCTATAACGTGGTCGGCATCCCGCTCGCCGCCGCCGGCTTGCTCAACCCGGTCATCGCTGGCGCGGCGATGGCTTTTAGCTCGGTCAGCGTGGTGAGCAATGCCTTACTGTTGCGGCGCTGGAAGGCGGCGACAGCGGCACTACCTGCGCTCCTTCCCCTTCAAGGGGAAGGCCGGGATGGGGATGGGTCATTGGCGCTGAATATCACCCATCCCCACCCTGCCATCCCCTTGAAGGGGAGGGAATCGCAATAGCAAACTGTCGCTTTAATTCCTGACTACTGAGTCATTCTGCAGAAGGACAAACATCATGAACATCGGCGAAGCAGCACAGGCCAGCGGCGTCACGGCCAAGATGATCCGGCACTACGAGAGTATCGATTTAATCAAGCCAGGCAAGCGCAGCGACGCAGGCTACCGCATCTATGGCGACAACGACGTGCACACCCTGCGCTTCATCAAGCGCGCCCGCACGTTGGGATTTTCTCTGGAACAGATCAAGGATTTGCTGTCACTGTGGCAGGACGCCAACCGCGCCAGCGCCGACGTCAAGGCGATCGCGCAGCAGCATGTGGACGAACTGGATAAACGCATCGGGGAATTGCGCGAGATGCGCGATACGCTGGTGCACCTAGCGCATGCCTGCGCGGGGAATGATCGACCGGATTGCCCGATCCTGAGCGGGCTGGCCAGTGATACGCAAAAGGCTTGCCACTGACACGCCACGCGGGTTGGTGTATCGAATTGCGTTTCCAGTTCAGAGCGGCGCGGTGGTGCGAATCACCGTGATGCGGCCGATGAAGAATTCGCCATCGACTACGACCCGGTGCGGCATGCCGACCACGTTGAACCCCGGTCCGCCATCGTCAAGCCAGGTTTTTGCCAGGGCATCGAAGGCTTGCGGCTGCAATTTGAGCATCTGCGCGCTGATGACAAATTGCGCCCCGGCTTTTTGCTTCTTCACGAAATCTTCCAGCGCTGCCATGCGGATTCCTGTTCAAAAAATTCTGGTCATTGCAAGGAGGTATGCTCGATACCATACCAGATACGCGATCCACATCGCAGCATCAATAAAAAACACGAGCAGAGAAAAATCCTCTGCCCGTGTTGTCGCCGAATGTATGAAAGCTTTATGCCGCCCGCGCCGGATACCCACCCTCCGTCAGCGCCTCGGCAATCTCACCCGGTGCGATGCCGGATTCGACCTTCACCTTCTTTCCGGCCAGATCGACCTCGACTTTGGCACCCTGGTCGAGTTGCTTGACGAGTTTGGTGACGGTGCTGGCGCAATGCCCGCAGCTCATGCCTTCCACTTGCAGTTCGTACATGACCTTCTCCTTCATGGTTGATGTAACGAGTTTACTGTAGTCATTCCCACGATGGGAAGGTCAAGCACTTTCCGCATGCACCGTGCTTACGCCGCCTGCCGTTCCAGGATGGCGGCGGTGTTGGCGGCGTCGATGGCGATCCGGCGCGGTTTCAGCGTGTCGGGAATTTCGCGCGCCAGTTCGATGCTGAGCAAGCCGTTGTCGAGGCGCGCGCCGGTGACGCGCACGTGGTCGGCGAGCTGGAAGCGGTGCTCGAAATCGCGGGTGGCGATGCCTCGGTGCAGGTAGCTTTTCTGCGCGTCTTCCTTCGGCTTGCGGCCGGTGATCTTCAGGGTGTCGCGCTCGGTTTCGATTTCCAGCTCGTCGCGCGCGAAGCCGGCGATGGCCATGGTGATGCGGTATTGGTCTTCGGCCACCAGTTCGATGTTGTAGGGCGGGTAGCTGGGCTGGGTGTCGCCGCGCTGGGCGGCGTCGAACAATTGAGCCAGGCGGTCGAAGCCGATGGCGGAACGGTACAGGGGGGAGAAATCGTAGGCACGCATGGTCATATCCTCATAAAGTTAAGCGATAAGAAAGAGTGGCGAACCTCGCTTGAGCATCCGCCAAGCATGAAATGGGCATGAGCCGGCACGATTTCAAGCACTTGAAAAACCGCGATTCGTTCCCATGCGCGTAAGGTGGCAGTACCTACGCTCTTTCCTTTTCAGTGGAGGGAATCGCAACAGAAAACTGTCGCTTAAATTTCTGACCATTTAGTCAATACGGCGCAGCCAAAAAGCCGCAAGTTATTTTCGCCGTGGCTGTCGCGACCGCCGTGTTCGCGGTGGTTCAAAATGGTTTTCCGTTTTTGCGTCAGTCCTAGCAGTCTGTGCTCGCGCCATATTCGGTGATCGCAAAATTTTGATGGGCGGGAACGCGGCGCACACTGACTTCATCTAATATCGCAAGAGCACCAACCAAGCACGAGGAGAATGTATGCAAACCGCGACCAGACTGGCAAAAGATGCGAGTGACGATGCCATTGTGCAAGCCGTGGCGGCGGGCGACGTGGCGGCTTTCGAGCTGCTGATGCGGCGCTACAACCGTCGCCTGTACCGCACCGCGCGCAGTATCTTGAAAGATGATGCCGAAGCCGAGGATGCGCTGCAGGAAGCCTATCTGCTGATCCATCGCGCCATCGGCCAGTTTCGCGGCGAAGCCGGACTCTCTACTTGGATGACGCGCATCGTCGCCAACGAAGCGATCGCGCGTGCGCGCAAGCGCCGTCGCCGGGCCGAGATCATTCAGCTCGACGGCGAAACGGAATGGGAAGCAGCGGGAGATGCCATGAACGACGCCATGCCGGAGCAACCGGAACAAGCTGCCCTGCGCGCCGAGGCGCGCCGGCTGCTGGAGCGCAAGATCGACGACTTGCCGGACAACTTTCGTACCGTCTTCATGCTGCGCGCGCTGGAGGAATTGACGGTCGATGAAACCGCGCAATGCCTCGGTATTCCCGAAGCCACGGTGCGTACCCGTTTCTTCCGCGCACGCGGCCTGCTGCGCGAATCGCTGTCGCGCGAAATCGACCACGCCTTCGACGAAGCGTTTTCTTTCGACGGCGCGCGCTGCGACCGCATCGTCGCCGGCGTGTTGCAACGCATCGCGCCGGATATGATTGCTTACCTGAAGAAAATCGATCCATAGCTGAGTGACGACCACATCGATGGCGTCGTTGCATTACTCATGCCAACCGCGCCAGTGTGGCCGCATCCAGTCGTCCGCCGAAATATTTCTCTAGACATGCGCGGAACAGGTCATCATGTGGCGCGGCCTGCGCGAACAAGGTCATGCACGAATGAAATTTCATATCGTCCGGGTAGCCGAAAATGTCGTGAATAGTACGGTCGCGCACGGCAGCGACCAGCCGGCTGCATTCGCGCAATCGTAAGCCGAGCAACGGGTGTTGCAGATAAGCGCGCGCCTCGGTTAGCGAGGCGATGGCGTAGCGTTGCGCCATCTCGCTCGTGCCCAGTCCGGCGATTTGCGGAAAGATGTACCACATCCAATGGCTGCGTTTTTCTCCCACGCGTAGTTCGGCGCAAGCACGCTGGTAGCTGTCTTGCTGGGCATCGACGAAACGTTGCAGGTGATAAGGGGCATCCATTTTCACTCCCGTGTTGCGTCAGTGTAGAACGCATTTTCCGCTGCGCAAACAAAAATCACTGACAGTCGGTTTTGCGGTATTGTTGATCTTATTGCGAGATTCCGGGCGTGAACGGCAAGGGCCGGGCGGCCGGCATCCGGGAAGGGAGATCGCATGGATTTGCCGCAGTGCCCGCATTGCTATGCGCCGATCATGGCGCAGCCGGATGGCACCTGTCCCGCCTGTCGCAAGAACACCTTGGAGGCACCACCGGAAAACCGCAAGTACGTCGCGGTGGAAATTTCCGCCGATCAGACGCTGCCGCCTTGTTGCATGTTGTGCGGACGCGATACGCGGCGCATCGAGCATTTCGAGTTCCGCTACGACTCGCACCTCGGCGGCGAATTAGACGAGCAAGCCTACCTTGCTTTCGTTTTACTCACGCTGTGCACCTGTGGCATCAGCTTGCTGCTGCTGCCGCATTATCGGCGCTACCTAAACAAACGGCGTGAAATGGTGTATCACATCGCCCTACCGTTGTGTGATGCTTGCCTGCCGAAGAAATCGCGCTATCGTCCGCTTACCATCGAAGGCACGGCCTACCATTTCAAGGTGCACCGTGATTTTCGTGACAGACTGGCGGCGATTGCGCCGCCCAAACCTACCCTCGCATAAATCGCTACGCGTCATCCGAGAGCATAAGAACGCGTATGCATATGCATTCGTCAGGTTTCGTTTTGCGTGCGCACTAGGTTGCGGCGCTCGTGTTCGACGCGAATGATGTAACGCTGGATGGCGACGGCGGTGGTGAGCGCCAGATCGGAAAACGACACGCCGACGCGCGAACGCATGCTGCCTTGACGATCCGACAGCGCGGTGACGTGACGCACCACGGCCGGGCAGTCGATCGCTTGCCGCTTTTGCAGCGGCAACTGGAAAACTAATCGCGCGATGTGTTGTAGTGGTTTGAAATTTGTCATGCCGAGCGCGTTGAAACCGAGTCCGCCGACGCTTAGATCGTGCGTCGGCCATTCGCCCATCAGTTTATCGTTGGCGGTGTATAGCGCCACCATCAGCGGTTCAGCGATCGGCAACTGGATGCGGTAGCTTTCGCGGCGCTGGATGCGCACCACCCGTTGCGGCAGCGGCACCCAGAAAGCATTGCTGCCGCCCCAAGAAAAACTGCGCGCTGGGCCGCTCGAACATTGCACACGGATGCCGTCGAGATTCGCGACGAAGACGCAGTTTGCGCTCAAGGTTATATTGCGATTGGCTTTTTCATCGCCGCTGTAGTCGAAGATCAAGGCTTCTGACCGTGCTTCCAGTAGGGTGGTCATGAAGAGGTCGCGGCCGCCATTGAAGTACACGGCGACTGGGGTGCGGCGATGGATCAGCTCGTTGAGCACGCTGAGAATCTCCATCTGACCCAGCAGAAAATAACGGTCTTCGATCTCGTCGTCGCTCAGCGACGGCAGCATGCCGTTATTCTTGTTGTCTAGGATCATCAGCCGAATGACGTTGTGTCAGTGATGAACGTCGCTCTCATGGTCGCGTAAACTACTGCGTCGTTCATGTTCCAAGTGCACGACGTAGCGCTGAATGGCGACGCGCGTCTCTAAGGCCATACCAATGAAAGACACGCCGACGCGGTAGCGACCGTTGTTGCCGCCTTCAATCGCGCCGGTGGCATGGCGCAGTTCGACCGCGCAATCAACCAGTCCGAAATCCGGCAATAGAAAGCTGACGCGGGCGATGCGTGACATCTGATCGACGCTGGTGTCGCGTTTGACCGAGATGCCTAGGCCGCCGGCGCTGAGATCGTGCAGCGGCCAGTCGCTCAAATTCACACCGTCTTTGTCGAGCAAGCGCACGGTCAACATCTTGTCGGCCGGAATGCGGATGCGGAAAGTTTCCTGTCGTTGTAAGCGCGCCAAATTTTCCGGCAGAGGAATGGCGAAGGCTTTGCTGCCGCCCCAGTCAACCTGCTGCACCATATGGGCGGAGAACTGCACACGGATGCCGTCCGGCCGCGAAACAAAAGCGCAGTCGCGCGAAGACAGCAATTGCTGTTCGGCGGAGGTGTTCTCGTTCGTCTCGAAAATCAGCTGGTGGTCGCGTGCATCGAGTAGTTGAATATCGAGATGACCAAGGTTGCCGCCGGCGGTGGGAAAATGTACGGTGACCGGTTCACGGCGATGAATCAATTCGTTCAGGACATGCAGAATCTGCATGCGTCCACGCACGAAAAAACGGTCTTCAATATCGTTCAGGTTCAATTCGCTCATGTCGGTCTCCCTTCGCCTGCGGGCGTCTGTCTTCCGAGCAAGTCTAGCAGGCTTGCTCGGGCTTGTGTGGCCTTGCCTGCGAGGGCTGTGCCGGTTGTTGCAGGATGGCGTTGCAGTGCAAAAAACAAGTCCCGCTCAGTTGTTTGACAATTGGATAAGATCGACTTTCTGCAAGTCGCACATCAGGCCTGACTGCCTTCACTGCCATCCGAAGCGCCGGGCGTACCAGCCTTTCATCACCTGCGTCAGCATCATGTAGGCGCACAGGATCGCCAGCAGGCAGGGGAAGAACATCCACGGCAGCGGCTGAAACTTGAAATAAGGTGCAAGCGAGGACATCGGCAGCAGGATGCCGATTGCCATGACGATGATCGTCATGCCGAGTAGCGGCCAAGCTGCCCGACTTTGCAGGAACGGGAATTTTTGTGTGCGGATCATGTGCACGATCAGGGTCTGCGACAGCAAGCCTTCGACGAACCAGCCGGACTGGAATAGGGTCTGGTGTTCCGGCGAATTTGCGCCGAACGCGAACCACAGCAAGGCGAAGGTGATGATGTCGAACAGCGAGCTGATCGGCCCGAAAAACACCATGAAGCGGCCTAAATCTTCCGGGTTCCAGCGTTGTGGTTTTTGCAGAAATTCCTGATCCACGTTGTCGAAGGGGATGGCGATCTGCGAAATGTCGTACAGCAGGTTTTGCACCAGCAATTGCATCGGCAGCATCGGCAAGAAAGGTAGGAAGGCGCTCGCCACCAGTACCGAAAACACGTTGCCGAAGTTCGAGCTGGCCGTCATCTTGATGTACTTGAGCATGTTGGCGAAAGTCTTGCGGCCTTCCACCACGCCTTCCTCCAGCACCATCAGGCTCTTTTCAAGCAGGATGATGTCCGCCGCTTCCTTGGCGATATCGACCGCCGTATCGACCGAGATGCCGATGTCGGCCGCGCGTAATGCCGCCGCGTCGTTGATGCCGTCGCCCATGAAGCCGACGACGTGTCCCTTGTCGTGCAGCACGCGCACGATGCGTTCCTTGTGGGTGGGGCTCAACTTGGCGAAGACCGTCACTGTTTCAACCGACTGCGCCAGTTCTGTATCCGACAGACGATCGAGCTGCGAGCCCAGCATCATGCCCGCGACCGGCAGGCCGACTTCGCGGCAAATTTTTGCTGTCACCAGCTCGTTGTCGCCGGTGAGGATTTTGACATCGACACCATGTGTCTTGAGTGCGCGCAGCGCGGGCGCGGTGGATTCCTTGGGCGGATCGAGGAAGGCGATGTAGCCGATCAGCACGAGATCGGATTCGTCTGCCAGTCCGTAAGTGTGTTTGGTCGGCGGCAGTTCGCTGGCCGCCACCGCCACCACGCGCAAGCCTTCCTCGTTCAGGTCGGCGGTGACGGTGCGGATTTGCGTGAGCATGTCCGGCGTCAGCGTTTCCACCACGTCGCCGTGCTGCACGCGGTTGCATACCGCTAAAATTTCCTCGACCGCGCCCTTGCAGATGAGCAGGTGATGCTGGTCATGCTCGGCCACTACCACCGACATGCGGCGGCGGGTGAAGTCGAAAGGAATCTCGTCCACCTTGCGGAAGGCAGTGGCGACTTCCAGTTCGCGATGCACTTCGGCATGTTCCAGCACTGCCACGTCGAGCAGGTTTTTCAAGCCGGTCTGGTAATAGCTGTTGAGGTAGGCATACTCCAGCACCGTGTCCGATTCTTGGCCGAATACATCGGTGTGACGCGCTAGGAAAATTTTATCTTGGGTCAGTGTGCCGGTCTTGTCGGTGCACAGAATATCCATCGCGCCGAAGTTCTGGATGGCGTCCAAACGCTTGACGATCACCTTCTTGCGCGACAGGATCACCGCGCCCTTGGCCAGCGTCGATGTCACGATCACCGGCAGCATTTCCGGCGTGAGGCCGACCGCAATCGATAAGGCGAACAGGAAAGCTTCCAGCCAGTCACCCTTGGTGAAGCCGTTGAGAAAAAATACGATCGGCGTCATCACCAACATGAAGCGAATCAACAACCAGCTCACTCGATTGACGCCGGCTTGGAATGCCGTCGTTTCGCGGTTGCCCGCGGTGACGCGCTCGGCCAGCGCACCGAAATAGGTGCGGTTGCCGGTGGAGACAACCACGGCGCTGGCTGAACCGCTGACGACGTTGGTGCCCATGAAGCATAGGTTGTCGAGTTCGAGTGGATTGGTGGTTTGTTCGCCCTGATTGGTCGTGAATTTTTCGACCGGCATGGATTCGCCGGTCATGGCCGCTTGGCTGACGAACAGATCTTTGGCCGACAGGACGCGCAGATCGGCGGGAATCATGTCGCCGGCGGACAGCAGCACAATGTCGCCCGGCACCAATTTTTTGATCGGGATTTCCGCCCGCTTCGGTCCCTTGGGATGCAGGACGATCTCGAAATAGCGGCGTGCTTCTTCGGCGGCGTCCTCGGCCAGATCGTGCCGGATGACGGTGGCGGTGTTGCTCACCATTTCCTTCAGTTTGTCCGCCGCTTTGTTGGAGCGCGTTTCCTGCACGAAGCGCAGGATGGTGGACAGCACCACCATCGTGCCGATGACAGTCGTGGCCTTCATGTCCTCGGTCAGATAGGAAATCAGCGCGAGTACCGTCAGCAGCAGGTTGAAGGGATTGCGATAGCAGTGCCAGAGGTGCAGCCACCACGGCAAAGGTTTTTCATGTTCGATTTCGTTCGGCCCGGCGGTTTTCCGAATCTCGTCCGCTTCGGATTCGCTCAAGCCGTCGGCGCGGCTGTGCAACTGCTCCAGTAATTGCTCTGCCGGTAATTGCGCCGCCTGCAGCAGCGCTTGCGCGTGGGTCGCCGATAATTCTTTGGAAACCGGGGCGGTGCGGAACATCTCTAGGATCGCCAGCCGGCGGAAGTGGTGTCCGAAGCCGTGGCCGCGCACGAAATGGGCGAAGGTCTCTTTGAGGATGTTGAAATTCATGGCGTTGCCTTTTTTATTGCATGAAATCGGTGTCGATCAGAACGCGGCGTGCACGCGCAGCGAATAATACGCCTCGACGATAGTCTCCGGCGCATCGTTCAGGCGGCCGTCGCCGATCAGGCCGAAGCCCTGATCGATTGCGGCATTGAGGCTGTGCTGAAATGGATGGAACATGACGACTCCGCTGGAAAATGCGGTTCGCCTTGCATAGACACGGTTCGATTGCCGGTTTCGCCGCGCAGGTACGCGCGATGGAAGCCGGATACGGCAAAACCGTTCCCCGATACAGGCGAAAAGGTTTAGGTCATGAATGGAAATCAGGAAATCGCGGCGTATACCGACGATTGTAAAGACGCCATCATCCGCCTAGGCGCGATGACGGCAGGAGAAGACCTGCGTTATCTTGCCGAGGCATGGCCGGTTGGAAACCGGCAACAACACCCACTCGAACAAGTGCCCATGAAAGGCGCTCCACATAATGAAAACATGC
>JAFECY010000070.1 GCA_018241865.1 Pseudomonadota bacterium
ATGCGCCGCCGTGACGCGCTTCGTCCTGGCTGATGATCTTGTAGATTTGCTTGATGACCGGCTCGGTGTGCCAGTCGGAGGCGCAGCGGTACCAGTGATTCAAACGGATCTCGCCGCAGAAATGCAGCATCAGCGTTTCCAGCGCCGGAGCAGGATCGAATTCAAAGCGCACGTTGTGCAACTCTTCTTCGGTCGGCACCAGTTCAGGCCGGAAGCGGCGCAGGTATTCCATCAGCACCAGCGAATGCTTTTGCTCCTCGAAAAACCAGACCGACATGAAGGCAGAAAAATCGCTGTCGCCACGGTTGTCGCGCAAAAACATTTCGGTGGCAGGCAGCGCCGACCATTCGGTGATGGCATTCATCCGAATGGTTTGCGCTTGCTCGTCGGTCAGCAAGGACGCATCGAACGTATCCCACGGAATGTCGGTTTCCATGTTCCAGCGGACTTGTTCGAGGGATTTGAACAATTCAGGGTACAGCATAGGCAGCGCAGCTTTCATATCGTATATTAATAAGTGCTTGATTTTAACAGGAAACCTCGCATTTTCGATCAGTCTCCCGCGTGGGCAACCCTGTACTGTAACGCCCTAATTTTTCATCTCCATGACAACCGATCCCGAACAAAAAAACCGACCGACCATGCCGCGCACCATCTGGCTGCTGGGGCTGGTCAGTCTGCTGATGGACATGTCGTCCGAAATGATCCACAGTCTGCTGCCGGTCTTTTTGACCGTAGCCATGGGAGCCAGCGCCACCACAGTCGGCATCATCGAAGGCGTGGCCGAGGCCACCGCCTTACTGGTCAAGATTTTTTCCGGCGTCATCAGCGATCGAGTCGGCAAACGCAAGTTCCTAGTCGTGCTCGGTTACGGTCTGGCCGCCTGCAGCAAGCCGTTTTTCGCGCTGGCGTCGAGCACCGGACTGGTTTTCGCCGCACGCTTCGTCGATCGCATCGGCAAGGGTATACGCGGTGCGCCGCGCGATGCCTTGATCGCCGACATCGCGCCGCCCGCGATTCGCGGCGCTGCCTTCGGCCTGCGCCAGTCACTCGACACCATCGGCGCTTTTCTCGGTCCACTGATCGCGATGGGGCTGATGCTCTGGCTGGCCGACGATTTTCGCACCGTGTTCTGGATCGCCGCGATTCCCGCCTTTCTCGCGCTAGCGCTGCTGCTATTCGGCCTGCGCGAACCCGATGCCGCACCGCGTCCCAGCAAGCATGCCTTCCCGATTTCACGCGCCGCGCTCAAACGTCTGCCCGCCGTTTACTGGTGGGTAACTGGCATGGGCGCCATGCTCACGCTGGCGCGTTTTTCCGAAGCCTTCTTGGTACTGCGTGCGCACCAAGATGGGCTATCGGTGGCGCTGGTACCGCTGGTGCTGGTGTTCATGAACGTGGTGTATTCGGCGCTCGCCTATCCGTTCGGCAAACTGGCCGACCGGCTCGATCGCGGCCTGCTGCTGGCACTTGGCATCGTCCCGCTGATCGCCGCCGACCTGCTGCTGGCGCATAGCAATCATCTGACTTGGCTGGCTGTCAGCCTGCTGCTATGGGGCGTGCACTTGGCAGCCACGCAAGGTCTGTTGTCGGCGATGGTAGCCGATGCCGCGCCGGCTGAATTACGCGGCACTGCCTTTGGTTTATTTAATTTGGCGAGCGGGCTGGCGATGCTGATAGCCAGCGTAGTGGCTGGTTTGCTGTGGGATCGCGTCGGTGCGGCAGCGACCTTTTATGCAGGTGCGGGATTCGCGGCACTGGCGCTGGGCTTGCTGCTGCTGAAGATACGCACCCGGTCTGCGGCATGAAAAAAGCCATCGCGATCAGGCGATGGCTGCGATGTATTTTAGCCGGACAATAACGCCAGTTACGTTTTCGGCGTCGCTTTTTTCCCGGTGGTTTTTGCTGCGGCAGATTTTTTCGCCGGCGCATTTGGTTTACTTTGTACAACCGCAGTCGGCTCGGCAGATTCCGGCGTCATGGCCGTGGCGCTGTTGACCGCTTGTTTGAATTGGTCTTGCAACATGCCCCACCACGCGGCCGGATTGGCTAGCGCTGGTGCCGCGCCGCCAGCTTCGGCGGCAACCGGTTCTGCTGCGGGAGGCGTAGCTTCAACAGGAGGGGGTTCCGCCGGTTTCGGCTCGGCCTTGGCAGTCGGCTTGGCAGGTTGAGCCGGTTTGGCCGGCTGCGAAAACGACGAAGTAAACGGCGAGGCGAATGGCGAAGTCACATCATCGCTCTTCGGCAGCGGTTGCATGGCGGCCGTGAGCGTTTCACCCATAGTCTGCAAGGTGGAAATGGTGGCTTTCTGCACTTCCAACGCTTGTATGGTTCCCTGCAGCATATTCAAATTGAGCGACAGCCAAGATTCGACCGCGCGCAAATCGGTGATCTGCTTGTCGATCTCGTCGGTCGAGAGGGTCGGCATGACGATGCCGGGAATGTTTTTCAAACCCGGTAGATTCATGCCCGGCACGCTGCTCCACATGTTCTTGAAGAAATCGAAGGTTTCGGTCATGGCGTCAACGCCGGGAATGCCAGAGGGCGCGGGCTTGGACATGGATGTCTCCGTTATCGTTATCAGATGGGATTCAGTGTACAACAAGGGAGCCGCACTATGCCACTGCACTAGCCCCTCACGCACAGACGGAAGCAGCTACACTAGCGCGATGCCACTCCGCAATGCGACCTCCCCTGACCAAGCGCTCACCGCCGCCGCGCCGACACGCCGGCGATACGCGATATTCATCGTCCTGCTGACGCTGTTACTGCACTGGAGCGCGCTGGAATGGGCGAAGCGTCAGACCGGATCAGCACTGCATGACACCCCGGCCGTGCTACAAGCCAGCCTGCATGCCGCGCCGACGGAACCACCTCCCGCGCCGAAACCGCCGCCGCGCAAACCGGCACCACATCACCCCGCACCGCGCAAGCCGACCTCGCCTCGGCAGCAAGCAACCGTGCCGACGCCTGTCGCCGAACCCGCATCCACATCGACACCCAGCATCGATGTCTCCACCGCTGACGCCTACACGCCGGAACCCGCTTTTACTTCGCCCACTGGCGATGATGCGACTCCGACCGATAACACCAACGCGCGCTACAAGGTCGCGCCGCCCCCTTCAGCCGAACTAAACTACGATGTAGAAGCCTTGCGTGAAGGGCAGAAAGTTTACGGCCACGGCAAGATCGCCTGGGGTTTCGGCGACGGCAGCTATACCATCTACGGCGAAGCCGGCGTGTTGTTTTTCACCGTGCTGAACTTCACCAGCACCGGCGGCATCGACGAGTACGGCATCGCGCCGGTGCGCTATACCGAAAAACCATTCCGCAAATCGGCAGTGGCAACCCATTTCACGCGCGAGCGCAATACCCTCAGCTTCTCGGCCTCGACTCTGTCCTATCCACTTAAAGGCGGCGAGCAGGATCGCGCCAGCATCATCTGGCAACTGGCTAGCATCGGTCGCGGCGAGCCGGAAAAATTCGCCGCCAACGCACAATTCCCGATCTTCGTCGCCGGCACCCGCGATGGCGAAATGTGGAACATCCAAGTGATCGGCGAAGAAAGCATCGCCACCGGCATCGGCCCGCTGACGACTTGGCACTTGGTGCGGCTGCCGCGCGCCGGCTCCTACGACAAGCAACTCGACATCTGGCTGGCGCCACAACGGGACTGGTATCCAGTGCGTTTGCGCTACACTGAAGCCAATGGCGAATATCTCGACATGGCAGTATCCTCGATCGGGCCGCTGACACGCTAATCACACTCATCACGTTCACCTCATCCGAACCAACATGCCCTCTCTTTTGCGATTTTTCCACATCCGCCATGCTGTGCTGACGACGCTGTTCATCTTCGGCAACGCGCTGGCTGCGTCCGATCATCCCGCCATCAAACGTGCCTTCCAGTTGCCTCCCTCAGCCGATTTGCATTACCTCATCAAAGCAAAACAAAGCGGCATCATGTTGGACGGCAATGCGCTGATGAAATGGCAGGCAAGCGATGGCAAATTCATGCTCGACACCGAAACGCGCGCCATGTTGCTCGGCAAAATTCTCGAAACGCACACCGAAGGCAACATCGACGACTACGGCCTCGCGCCGGTCAGCTCCAACGAAAAACGCCTGCGCCGCGACGCCACCAGCGTCAGCTTCGATCGTGCTGCCAAAACCTTACGCTTCTCCGACGCTGCCGCGACGTACCCGCTCAACGGCGGCGAGCAAGACCGCAACAGCATCGTCTGGCAACTGGTCGCCAACGCACGCGGCGCGTCCAAAAAATTCACAGCAGGTTCGCAATGGCAGTATTTCGTCGCCGGCATGCATGACGCCGAAGCTTGGACCTTCAAGGTCGGCAAAACGGAAAAGATTGAATCCTCGCTCGGCCTCTTGCACGCAGTGCGCGTCACGCGCACGCAACCCGCCGGCGACAACAAGCAGCAGATCGACATCTGGCTGGCACCGGCGCTGGATTGGTATCCGGTGCGCGTGCGTCAAACCGAGCCGAACGGCGATTACATCGAACAAACGCTCGACAGCGTCAGCAAAAAATAGGCGGCCGGCATGCACAACGGCGCACTCGTTCTCTTCAGCGGCGGCCAAGATTCCACCACCTGCCTGGCTTGGGCGCTGGCGCGTTATGCGCGCGTCGAAACCATCGGCTTCGATTACGGCCAACGTCACGCCATCGAATTGACGCTGCGCCCGGCGCTGCTGCACAAATTGCGTGCGCTATCGCCCGACTGGGATGCGAAGCTGGGCGACGATCACATGATCGATCTGTCGCTGTTGGGAAAAATTTCCGACACCGCACTCACCCGCGACGTGGCCATCACCATGCAAGACAATGGCTTGCCCAATACCTTCGTCCCCGGCCGCAACCTGCTGTTCATGACCGTCGCCGCCACCGCGGCTTATCGACGCGGATTGGATGTGCTGGTCGGCGGCATGTGCGAAACCGATTTCTCCGGCTATCCCGATTGCCGCGACGACAGCATGAAAGCGATGCAAGTCGCGCTCAACCTCGGCATGGCAAGCGATTTCAAACTGGAGACACCGCTGATGTGGCTGGACAAAGCCGCCACTTGGCGTCTGGCGCAAGAGTTGGGCGGCACGACGCTGGTCGAACTGATCCGCAGCGACACCCACACTTGCTACCTCGGTGAACGCGGCGCACTGCACGACTGGGGACACGGCTGCGGCCTATGCCCGGCCTGCGAACTGCGCGCGCGCGGCTGGCAGCAATTCGCCACCGCACCCACCACGCCACCACCTGACGCGCCATCCTCGTGAAGGAAAACCATGCCGGCCCACTGTCGCCCAGAAGTACACCAGCTTCTCCTGCGCCTAAGGTTGTTCCAAGATTTGAACGACATGGAACTAGCGCACCTAACTGCGCGCGCCGATTTCATCGAATGCGCGCCTAGTGAATGTCTGATTCGTGAAGGCGAGCAAGGCCACCAACTCTTTGTGCTGCTAGCCGGTCACGCCCGCATCAGCAAGCGCGCCTTCGGTATGGAAAAAGTGATCCAAAAATTGGGGCCGGGCGAATGCTTCGGCGAAATGTCGCTGCTCGATAACAAAAGCCGCTCCGCCTCGGTCAAAACCATCGACCATTGCAAGTTGCTGCGCCTCGATGGCGACTACGTCGTGTCGCTGCCGGAAATTTCGGCTAAGATTTACCGCAACTTGGCGTTCTTGCTATCGCAAAAATTGCGGCATGCGAACGAGATTCTGACGCTGGGATGAGTGGCAAAAACAGCGCGGTGCTTGCCGCGTATCAAACTGAAATGTTTACTGACTAGGAGAAAAACATGGCGACGAAGAAATCCAAAATTCCAGCAATCGATATCGGCATCAAAACCAGCGACCGCGAAAAAATCGCGCGCGGCTTGTCGGCTCTGCTGGCGGATAGCTACACCCTGTATCTGATGACCCACAATTTCCACTGGAACGTCACCGGCCCGCAATTCAACAGCCTGCACCAGATGTTCATGACCCAGTACACCGAACAATGGAACGCCCTAGACTTGATTGCCGAACGCATACGCGCACTGGGCCATCCCGCGCCCGGCACCTACAAAGAATTCGTCAAACTGGCCACGATCAAGGAAGTCGAAGGCGTACCCAAAGCGGAAGACATGGTCAGCCTGCTGGTCGCCGCGCAAGAAGCAACGGCGCGCACCGCCCGCAAACTCTTCCCCATAGTCGATGCCGCCAACGACCAGCCGACAGCGGATTTGCTGACGCAACGCCTAGAAGTGCACGAAAAAACGGCATGGATGCTGCGCAGCGTACTAGCGGATTAAGCAGGCAACCGCAAAAACTACTTGGCGAGAACGATGCTGACCAGCGCAGACGAATCCTCGAGAGCCGCCACCGTATGCTGAACGCCGCGCGACAAAAAGAGCATTTGCCCAGCCTCAAGCAAATGACTCTTTGTGTCGAACGTCACATCGATCCGACCCTCGACACACTGGATCGTGATCTCGCCTGTGACACTGTGCGGCGGTAGCGACTTTCCCGCCTGCAGCACGAGGCGAATGACTTCAAGCTGCTCAGACTTGAACAACGCAATCGTTTTTTCGTTCGACAGACGTGAGCCCATAGGCCGAATGTCAATGGGCTGACCGGGATGTGCATGAGGAAGTGCCATGTCAAGATACTCCTATGTTACGTTCTGTTTATGAAACTCGACTTTGCAGTTTAACGCCGCACTAACCGGAACGCGACACACGCCGCGAAGCGGCAATTTTTGCTGTGTGTCTGGACTGAGTGATGGGAGTTAGCCGTTAATTCGCGACACTAACGGGAATGTGTCGGAATGGCGAATTGACTCGACTGCAAGGTCAATATCGAGATCTGGCCAATAGAGATGCTCAGGCGTAGGCGCTTCTACGCGAGAAATTTGATCGATAGTGGCTTGGCGAAACCAAGGAAATTTCTCAAATGGAAGGAGAATTTCTTCATCGGCCCACAGCAACCAAAACCCATGCTTTGAAACATGGGTTACCTCAGGTACCGAAATGACTGTGCCACGCATTTTTGATCTCCCAAAGATGAACTTCCACAATCAACTGTGCTTCCCGAAGTTGTTTCTGATCAAGGCCTACCGAGGTTGCCAAATGAACCTGTGGCGTCAGCCAGAATTTCGCCTCGCCATCCGGGTGTGCCACATGGACATGAATACGTGGCTCCTCTCGTGAGAAGAAAAAAAGGCGAAATTGTCCTTCACACAATACAGTCGGTGCCATTTTTTTATTCTATACCAATCGGCGGCTCTTTACGGCTAACGTAAAGCTACCCGGATCAACGGCTTCATCGTTGATTCCGAGTTGAGCGGCAAGTTAAACAGATTGAGGCCATTTGATTTGCACTTTCCGGCTATTGGCAAGACAGTCGCGTAGATACAAGTTAATCAGACTCTGATACGGCACACCTGCCTCATCGGCCATTCCCTTGAAATAATCGACAACATCTTCTGACAGCCGCATCGTGACGGGCTTCTTCAGCTTGGATGCGTAAGGATTCTTGCGAGACTTCAGTTTGGAGAGATCGTATTCAGCTTTCATTTGTATGCACCTCGATAAAACGCGCTTTCGCGCTTAGTTGCCTTGCGTGCCGAGATGATGCGAATAACCGCACCGTGATCCCGTTCGCAATGGCAGACGATGAGCAGCTTTGCTCCCGAACTCATACCAAGCATCAAGAAGCGTTCTTCGTCGGAAGAGTGATCTTTATCGAAAAACTGAACGCCAAACTCGTCGAAGAATATCGACTTGGCTTCCTCAAAAGAAACTTGATGCTTTTTGAAATTTGCAACGGCTTTGGGTTCATCCCATTCGAACTTAATCATACATACATTGTATGTATAAATTACAGCATGTCAAGTGGGGAAATGTGTGGCTGCTTAACGCTTGAGGTAACCGGCTGGCAGCCCGCGTAGCGGGATGACAGTCCGGTTGACCGAATTGTTATGCCTCATAGCCGCATGCCCAGCCAAATTACGGCCTCTGTGGATGCAGACACAACCGGCGTGAGAACCTTTGCCCAAACATTACCAGCTTTGAGGTGGGCCGACGAACGCGCGTGATGCTCGCGCTCCTCGGAGACGATGGACGAGATTGCCGAAACGGCTGCGGGATCCATGCCACGCAACACGAAAAGCTGTTGCTCCAGGTGACGCAGAACCACCTGCTCGACGGCAACGGTAGTTGCTGCAACCGCGCCAGCGCCCAAAAAGCCCGTGATTAGGCCGAGCACGTAACCACCAAAGCCGCAGAGCAAGTAGCTATGGCATCGTGGCTTGCCACGACGTTGCAGCTCTGCCCAGAATACGGCGCGGTGCCGCTGCTCGTGACAACGGAACTCGACAAGTTCCTTGACCAGACGACGCGCCGTAAAGCGGGCAGCAAAGATTTGGCCACTGTAGATACAGACTGCGCCATGCTCGCCAGCGTGATTGACCTTAACGATTCGGTCGCCGATGTCGCTACCTGCCATGGGTTGCGCAACTGTCTCGATCATGAGGCATAACGTGAAGGTGAGCGGCCGCCGAAGGCGGTCAGCTCGAACGACAGGTTAGAGCTCATTCGTGCTCCTCAAGCTGAGCCCTTCCAAGGACGCGCCCTACCAGGCCGACCAGCCAAGCAACAAGAACAACGACGAGGAAGATCGCAGCCGTGCCAAGTATCAATAGCTCGCGCCCCCATAGCTCGACAAAGCCGACCAAGTCCAACGACTTACCGTTAGGGTAAGGGTAGACGAGCGAGTAGTACATGAGTCCGACGAGCAAAGCCAGCGCCCCAACACAAAGCAAGGCTTGCGCTGCGGCTGATGACCGACCGGGAGTTGACTCGTCTGTTGCCACGAGGTGCTTCGCTCTAACGCTGCGCTAACAGGCACGCGATACCCGCCGCGAAGCGGCAGCTTTATATCGCGTGTCCGGGTTCAGCAACGAGTTAGGGCGCATCTCGCGCCGCCAACTTTACTTGCTGACAGAACTCGGCGAGAGGACCCGTAAGCCAAGCAATGCCTACTTCAGTAAACATTCCGCTGGTTCGAGCTTGCTCACATGCGGCCTCCAATACCGCTGCAAGGCGAACAAGTGATACCTTCGATGATTCGAAGGCGACAACTTTTCCTCCCCAGTAAAGCTTCTGTTCCTCAGCAAGTAAAGCAGAGATTGGAGCATCAGCACCAAACATACTGTTGGATAGCTCCGTCGCGCGCGACAGGATATCTTCGACCGCGCCTGCTGTTCCCCAGCAAATATATTCATTGAGCTTGAAAGCGGAACTCATATGTGCCCTAACGCCTGAATTAAGCCGCGCCGCGAAGCGGCGTCGGCTTGAATGAACTGTTAGACATCATTGGCGTGGAGCCGAGCAGACTGGCGGCTTCGTGCTTCACAAAGTAAATGAACGCAGTCAACTGATCAGCGCGTGAGGCCAAGCAATCCATCCCTTGTCCAAGGTAAGCCTGCTGGGCTTCAAGCAGCACGGGCTGATGTTGGACGGGCAGGCGTTCCATTACCCAGTTGGCAGCTACATCCTTCGGCGCGATCTTGCCGGTTGCTGCGCTGTACCAAATGCGAGACAAAGTAAGCACTACATTCCGCTCGTCGCCTGCCCAATCCGGTTGTGAGTTCCATAGTTTCAAGGTGTCGGCCAATGCTTTGAATAGATCGCTTTCCGGGACTGGGTTGAAGAAATCTTCCGCGGCCGAACCTGCCAAGGCAAGGCTGTGTTGCCTTGCTTTAGTTAGCAGAATAGCCAGATCAACATCTGTTGTCGCGGGCTCGAAGATGCCCGCAAGAATGTCCTTGCGCTGCCACTCCCCGAATTGCAGTTCCCGTCTGGCTGGATAACGCCAAGGAACAACATCGCCGTACACGACGACGGTAACTTCCAAGGCACGGAGAGCTTCACTTTGGCCGGGAGAAGCGGAAACTTCCAGGAAATCTACGAACAGAGCCTGCCGCACAGTCTCATCGAGCTGTGCAGTCACAGTAACCAGCAAATCAATATCACTGCATGGCTTCAGGCCACCGTCGAGTGCAGAGCCGTACAAATGCACGGCCAGCAACGTCGATCCCAGATGATGCTCGATGACGTTGAGTGCCTGTGATAGCTGTACCGAGATCTCGGCGGGCACTGCGTTGCTCATGATGTCTAACGTTGGACGTAACGGGCGCCGAGGCGCAGCCGAGGGAACCCAAATGCGCAGCATTTGGGTGTCCCGTTGACGGACTTGTTAGCCGTTACGACGTGCATAGACGGAGTGCGTGTACGTGATTGTGGCTTGAACGGTTTCGGCTGAGACAACGTCGAATTCTGCTGCGTCGAGCACTGGGAAGAAGGCGTCACCCTCGAAGGTTTGATGTACCTCAGATAGAAAGACGCCATCGGCACGAGGTAGTGCCAGTGCATATACCTCGGCTCCGCCGGCCACGTAGAGTTCCTTGCCGTGTTCGGCTGCGATGGCAATAGCCTGCGACAGCGTTGAAACAACTGCACAACCAGCAGCGCTATAACTAGCTTGGCGCGAGAGCACCACTGTGCGACGGTTTGGTAAGGGCTTGCCTATGGACTCAAACGTCTTGCGGCCCATAACGACCACTTTGCCCTCGGTGAGCCTGCGAAAAATCTTTTGCTCACCAGGGATATTCCAAGGGATATCAGGGCCATTGCCAATAACCCGATTGGCACCCATGGCAGCGACCAGATAAATGCGGACCGATTCCGGGTTCATACGGCTAACGTGATTTAATTTGCATTTTGGGAATTTAACCGCCGCCAGAATTTTTTACAACAAATTTCAAATCCTTGAAAACCATTGCTACCGTTACTTCAATTTGATTATACTGTACAAAACAACAGTATAACTCATGGAACCAGAAACCCCTTCCAAAAAACCGC
>JAFECY010000071.1 GCA_018241865.1 Pseudomonadota bacterium
CGGTCGTGCGATTGCTGTAACTGCTTGCGCGTCCAGTCGGCATCGCGACTGCGCACATTGTCTTGCCAGACCACATGATCCCAAGTGTGGATGCCGCACTCGAAACCGGCATCGCGCACCGCACGCATGTCGGCGGCGCAGTCGCGGCCGATGTCGGGCGCCGGCAGCAGCACGCCGTACATCAGGGTCTTGAAGCCGTAATGTTCAACTACCGAGGTACGCGAGACCTTGGAAAAGAAGCCGGGGCGGAAGGCGCGGCGCAGAGCCCAGCCGGTGTGGTCGGGGCCGAGCGAAAACAGGAAGCTGGCATTGGCGCGGTGTTGCTGCAGCATGCGCACCAAGTTCGGCACGCCTTCACGCGTGCCGCGATAGGTATCGACGTCGATCTTGAGGGTGAGAAGGGGCATTGCTCACAATTCAGGAAGGTTGGCGACGTTACTGCCGTCGCATCCTCCTTCCCCTTCAAGGGGAAGGCCGGGATGGGGATGGGGTGAAATCTGCGCGGCACTAAACCCCATCCCCATCCTAACCCTCCTCTTGAAGGGGAGGGGATACCGCTATGATGCAATCGCCTGAAACTGTGCGGATGGCATCCAGGCTGGTTCAATCCATCAACGCCTTGGCCTCGGCAACCTGGCTGCGGTAGGCATCGAAGATATTGCGCAGAGTGTCGGCCATGGTGGTGCCCGGCTTCCACTTCAATTCATCGCAGGTATTGGTGATCTTCGGCACGCGATTTTGTACGTCCTGATAACCCTTGCCGTAGTAGGCGGCAGAGGTGGTTTCGACCAGCTTGACCTTCTTCGCGGTGTCGGCGTATTCCGGGTATTCGGAGGCGAGCTTCAGCATCATGTCGGCCAGATCGCGGATCGAATAATTATTGGTCGGGTTGCCGATGTTGTAGATCTTGCCGCTGGCGACGCCGTCCTTGTTATCGATGATTTTCATCAGCGCATCGATGCCGTCGTCGATATACGTGAACGCGCGTTTCTGCTGGCCGCCATCGACCAGCGAAATGTTTTCACCGCGGACGATGTGGCCGAAGAATTGCGTGACCACGCGCGAGGAACCTTCTTTCGGCGTGTGAATGGAGTCGAGGCCGGCGCCGATCCAGTTGAACGGACGGAACAGGGTGAAGTTCAGGCCTTCCATGCCGTAACCCCAGATCACGCGATCCATCAATTGCTTGGCGCACGAGTAGATCCAGCGCGGCTTGTTGATCGGGCCGCAAATCAATTCGGATTCTTCCGGGTCGAACTCTTCGTCGTGGCACATGCCATAGACTTCGGAAGTCGAGGGGAAGACCAGGTGCTTGCCGTACTTGGCGGCGGAGCGCACGATTGGCAGGTTGGCTTCAAAGTCGAGTTCAAATACACGCAATGGCTGTTTGACGTAGGTCGATGGCGTGGCGATCGCCACTAGCGGCAGAATCACGTCGCATTTTTTAACGTGGTACTCGACCCATTCCTTGTTGATGGTGATGTCGCCCTCAAAGAAGTGCATGCGCGACTTGTAGGCTTCGTTGTCCAGCAGGTCGGTGATGCGGTCCGTCATCATATCCATGCCATAGACATGCCAGTCGGTGGTTTCGAGAATACGCTTGGACAGGTGATGGCCGATGAAGCCGTTGACGCCGAGGATGAGGACTTTTTTCATGGTGAGATAGTGTTGATGCGCCGGCAGGATCAGGCCTTGGCCAGCAGCTGTTGTAATTCGGAAGGCGCGACAGCCTTGCCGTCCGCCAGTAATTGGTGAATCTGCAGCGCGCGGCCATCGCCGCATACGCCAAACATGCAATTATCCACTACAGCCAAGCCTGAGGGCAAATCCGGGGTATTCCGGCTGGACAGACGGGCTTGGCCGATGACGAAGGTTTTGCCCTGCAAAACCGTCCAAGCGCCGGGGTAGGGCGGGGCGACGGCGCGGTGCAGGTTATAGACCGCTTGCGCCGGTTGCGACCAATCGATGCGACCGTCTTCCGGTTTGCGGCCGCCGAAATAGCTGCCTTTGGCGATCTCGTTCGGCAGGCGCGGGGTGTGTCCGGCCAGCATGGCGGGCAAAACATGCCACAGGGTTTGCTCGGCTGCCACCACCACCTTGCCGAATACCTCGAAGGCGGTATCGTCGGGCAGGATCGGCACGGCGGTTTGCGCGATGATGGCGCCGGCATCGGGTTTGGCCGCCATTTCATGCAGGGTCGCACCGGTTTCGGTTTCGCCGTGCAGCACCGCCCAGTTGATCGGCACGCGACCACGATATTTCGGCAGCAGCGAGCCGTGCATGTTGTAGGCGCCGGTCTTGGCCAGTTCGAGCAGGCTAACCGGCAGCATGTGGCGGTAATAGAAGCTGAAGATTACATCGGGCTGCAGCGCTTTGATTTGCGCATGCAACTCGGGCGATTTCGGATCGTCCGGCGTGATGCAGGCGATGCCATGTTCGCGGCAGGTGTCGGCGACCGAATCGAACCAGATGGTTTCGTTGGGATTGTCCTGATGGCTGACCACCAACGCCACTTCGACGCCGCGCGCCAACAGCACCTTGAGGCAGCGCACCCCGACATTGTGATAGGCAAAGACGACTGCGCGCATGTTTATTCCACGCGTTTAAGTTGGTTTGCGGCGGTGGCTTCCGCTGCCGATTGCTCCAGCGTGGTCAGTACCACGTAGCGCGGCCGGCCGCGCACTTGCTGGTAAATCCGTCCGACATATTCACCCAGCAGGCCGATGCCGAACAACACCACGCCCAGCATGAAGAAGGTGATGGCGAACAGTGTGAACACACCTTCGACTTCGGCACCGAGCACGAAGCGGCGCACCAGCAGCAGCACGAACAGCGCCGCCGAGGCGAAGGACAGGCCGATGCCGAGCATGGAAAACAATTGCAGCGGCATGATGGAAAAGCCGGTCACCAGATCGAAATTCAGGCGGATCAAACTGTACAGCGAATACTTCGATTCGCCGGCGGCGCGCTCCTCATGCTCGACGGTGATTTCGGCCGGCTTGCGGGCGAAGGTATAAGCCAGCGCCGGCACGAAAGTATTCACCTCGCTGCACTGGTTAATCAAGTCGATCACGTTGCGGCCGTAGGCGCGCAGCATGTTGCCCTGATCGGTCATCTTGATGTGCGTGATTTTTTCGCGCAGCGCGTTCATTGCCTTCGAGGCATGGGTGCGCCAAGCCGAATCCTGACGCTTGCGCCGGATCGAGCCGACGTAGTCGTGGCCTTCGCGCATCTTGGCGACCAAGTTGCCGATTTCTTCCGGCGGGTTTTGCAAATCGGCGTCGAGTGTGACGACGATCTCGCCGCGCGTGGCTTGGAAGCCGGCCAGGATCGCCATGTGCTGGCCGTAATTGCCGTTGAACAGCACGACCCTAGTCACGTCCGGCCGCTGGCGGAACTGGCCGGACAGGATGGCGGCGGAAGCATCGCGGCTGCCGTCGTTGACGAACACGATTTCGTAAGCGATGCCGAGTTTGTCGAGCGCCGGATACAGGCGCGCGAACAGTTTGTCCAAGCCAGACTCTTCGTTGTAAACAGGGATGACGACGGATAGTTCTGGTTTCATGTTTAGGCTACGACAATGGATTGCATCCCTTGCCGTTTCAAAATTCCCCTATCCCGCCCCGGGAGAGGGGCTAGGGGTGAGGGAAAATGGCAAGAATTATTGCGAAAGCACGGATTTTACCGCGTCCACCGCCCGCTCGACATCGCTCTCGTTCATCACATGGAACATGGGCAGGGAGACAATCTGCCGGCCGACGCGCTCGGCCACCGGGAACATGCCTTCCCTGAAGCCGCGCTCGCGGTAGAGCTTGAGCAAATGAATCGGCGGATAGTGGTAACCGATGCCGATCTGTTTCTCCATCATCTTTTCCATGAAGACCGCGCGCGGCAGGCGTTCCGGCAGCACGAGCTGGTACATGTGCCAGTTGGAATTCTCGAAATCGGCCACCGGCAATTGCGCGCCGTAACGCGCCTCGAAATCGCTGCCGAAGTTAGCGAAATAATGCTGCGCCAGCGCGCGTCGTTTGGTCGTGACGGCTTCGATATGCGCCATCTGTCCCAGCCCGACTGCAGCGGCGACATCGGTCATGTTGAATTTGCCGCCCAGCACATCGACTTCCAGCCCGTCGAAGCCGCTGCGGGTCACGCCCTGCAGGCGGTATTTTTCCGCCAGCCGTGCTTCATCGGCATGGTTGACCACTAGGCAGCCGCCTTCGGTGGTGGTGATGTTTTTGTTGGCCTGGAAAGAGAACGACACCAGATCGCCGAAGGAACCGATGCGCTTGCCGTTCCAGCTCGACCCCAGCGCTTGCGCCGCGTCCTCGACCACGCGCAGCTTGTGTTTGGCAGCGATGGCGTACAGGCGGTCCATATCGACCGGCAGGCCGGACAGATAGACCGGGATGATGGCCTTGGTGCGCGGCGTGATCGCGGCTTCGAGTTTGTCGAGATCGATGTTGCGGGTGACCGGATCGATATCGGCGAACACCGGCGTCGCGCCGACTTCCAAGATCACGTTGGCGGTCGCCACCCACGAGATCGGCGTGGTGATGACTTCATCACCGGAACCGACGCCAGCGATGCGCAGCGCGATTTCCATCGTGCAGGTGCCGGAATTGAAGGTGCGCACCGTGCGGCCACCGAGATACTCGGACAGCAGCGCTTCAAAGGCTTGCACCTTGGGGCCGCTGGTGATCCAGCCGGAACGCAGCACCTCGCCGACGGCGGCAATGGTGGCTTCGTCGATAGTGGGCTTGGCGAAGGGGAGGAAAGTTGGGTTCATGGGATGGAGAAAAAATCAGATAGATTGGTTCGGATGCAATGTTATTACCACGGCGCACACGGCGGACGCGGCGAACATCGCGCATGCTTGCTTGAAATGGCGTAGCGGTTTTGCGCTGTGTTCGCCGTGCCCGCCGTGGTTAAA
>JAFECY010000072.1 GCA_018241865.1 Pseudomonadota bacterium
CGTCGATCGATTCATTGAACTTGGCAGTGGCGCATTCTTTAATTAGGGCAATCGCGTTGTCGAACGGATAGGCCTTGGTGCGGTCCACTTTTGCTTTGAGCGCTTGTGCGCGTTTGGATAACTTAGCCATTACAGACCCTCCACCGTGATGCCCATGGAACGTGCGGAACCGGCGATGGTACGCACAGCTGCATCCATGTCAGCGGCCGTCAAATCCGGGCGCTTGGTTGTTGCGATTTCTTCCGCTTGCTTGCGGGTGATCTTGCCGACCTTGTCGGTATGCGGCTTGGGCGAACCTTTCTGGATGCCAGCGGCTTTCTTAATCAGGATGGTTGCCGGCGGGGTCTTCATCACAAAGGTGAAGGACTTGTCGGCAAACGCGGTGATCACCACCGGAATCGGCAAGCCCGGCTCGACGCCTTGGGTCTGGGCGTTGAACGCCTTGCAGAATTCCATGATATTCAAACCGCGCTGACCCAGTGCCGGGCCGATCGGGGGAGACGGGTTGGCTTTGCCAGCCGGTACTTGCAGCTTGATAAAGCCGACGATTTTCTTGGCCATAATGGCTCCTACTTGAAGTGAGTGGTAGCGCCGGTTCGCCTTGCGGCTACTGGGGCTCCTCTTGTTGCTGCTGTTGCTGCTGCGGCGATTTCACGAAACCGTGACGCCCGCCGCGTCGTTTAATGCAAAACTGCAGTCGCGCCCGATCAGGCTTTTTCAACCTGGCCGAATTCAAGCTCGACCGGCGTCGCGCGACCAAAAATCGTTACGGAAACACGCACGCGCGATTTTTCGTAATTGACTTCCTCGACATTGCCGTTGAAATCGGTGAACGGACCATCTTTGATACGCACCAATTCGCCGACGTCGTACAAAACTTTAGGCCGCGGCTTCTCCACGCCCTCTTGCATTTGGTGCATGATTTTATCCACTTCATGCACCGGAATCGGGGTCGGCTTATTGGATTTACCGCCGATGAAACCCGTCACTTTGCTGGTGTTCTTCACCAGATGCCAAGTTTCATCGGTCATTTCCATCTCAACCAGCACATAGCCGGGGAAGAAACGACGCTCGGTCACCGATTTTTGACCATTCTTGACTTCGACCACTTCTTCGGTCGGCACCAGAATCTGGCTGAATTTATCTTCCATGCCGGCGCGCGCGATGCGCTCGGTCAAGGCACGCTGCACACTTTTTTCCATACCGGAATAAACGTGCACGACATACCAGCGCTTCTTGCTTGCAGAAGCAGCGACAGCGCCCTCGGCGCTCGCTTGCACTTCACTCTGAATGTTCTCGCTCATTATTTTTTCCAGCCCAGAATCAGGTCATAGAGCAGCACTTCCAGCAGCTTGTCGGTTCCCCACAAAAATATCGCCATAATCAAAACAAAGCCGAACACGACTGCCGTGATCTGAATTGCTTCCTTGCGAGTGGGCCAAACAACTTTTTTGGTTTCACGTACCGTCTCTTTGGCGAAACCAACGAAATTTCGACCCAGTTCAGCCGTCATTGTCAGCACGACCGCCACGATTAAGCCAGCAACCAACACTCCAACGCGCACCAGCGACGTCGCCTTGTCGGCCAATAAATAGAAGCCAACAACACCGGCGATCACGGCGCACAGCGCTAAACCCAACTTGAGCTTTTCGCCCGAAGCACTCACAGTCTGTACGGAATTGTTAGACATACTTTTCTACTCTCGGTGCTAGGCACCAGAATCGGTGGCAGGGGCGGAGGGCCTCGAACCCCCAACCTACGGTTTTGGAGACCGTCACTCTGCCAATTGAGCTACGCCCCTGAAGCTTTTACAGCCAACAATGCCGCGCACTTTCGAGGTGCGCGGCACAGTCTTCTTACTCAATAATCTTCGCCACGACACCGGCGCCGACGGTACGACCGCCTTCGCGGATGGCGAAGCGCAGACCTTCTTCCATGGCGATCGGGTTAATCAGCATCACGGTGATCGAGACGTTGTCGCCCGGCATGACCATTTCTTTGTCCTTCGGCAGTTCGATCGCGCCGGTCACGTCCGTGGTACGGAAGTAGAACTGCGGACGGTAGTTGTTGAAGAACGGGGTGTGACGGCCGCCTTCGTCTTTCGATAGGACGTAGATTTCGCCGGTGAAGTGTTTGTGTGGCTTGATCGAGCCTGGCTTGGCCAAGACTTGACCACGCTCGACGTCTTCGCGCTTGGTGCCGCGCAGCAGTACGCCGACGTTGTCGCCTGCTTGACCTTGGTCGAGCAACTTGCGGAACATTTCGACGCCGGTGCAGGTGGTCTTTTGGGTGTCTTTGATGCCGACGATTTCGATTTCTTCGCCGACTTTGACGATGCCGCGCTCAACACGGCCGGTGACGACGGTGCCGCGACCGGAGATGGAGAAGACGTCTTCCACCGGCATCAGGAAGGCGCCGTCGATGGCACGCTCCGGGGTGGGGATGTAGGTGTCCAAGGCTTCGGCCAAGCGCATGATGGCGGCTTCGCCGAGGTCGCCTTTGTCGCCTTCGAGGGCGAGCTTGGCGGAGCCTTTGATGATGGGCAGGTCGTCACCGGGAAATTCGTATTTGGAGAGGAGCTCGCGCACTTCCATTTCGACGAGTTCGAGCAGTTCGGCGTCGTCAACCATGTCGCATTTGTTGAGGAAGACGATGATGTAGGGTACGCCGACTTGGCGGGCGAGCAGGATGTGTTCGCGCGTTTGCGGCATGGGGCCGTCGGCAGCCGAACACACCAGAATCGCGCCGTCCATCTGAGCGGCACCGGTGATCATGTTTTTGACGTAGTCGGCGTGGCCGGGGCAGTCAACGTGGGCGTAGTGACGGTTGGCAGTCTCATACTCGACGTGGGCGGTGTTAATCGTAATGCCGCGCGCTTTTTCTTCCGGCGCTGCGTCGATCTGGTCGTAGGCTTTGGCTTCGCCGCCAAACTTGGCCGACAGTACGGTCGCAATCGCTGCCGTCAGGGTGGTCTTGCCATGGTCAACGTGACCAATCGTGCCTACGTTCACGTGCGGTTTCGTCCGCTCAAACTTGCCTTTTGCCATTTTAAATTTCCTTCAAAAAGAACGATTTACTATTCAGTTAAACCCGCCCCGGTCGGGACGGGCGATTCATTTCATTACTTGGCCTTGGCGCTAACGATCGCCTCGGTCACATTCTTCGGTGCTTCAGCGTAGTGCTTGAATTCCATCGTGTAGGTTGCACGGCCTTGGGTTGCGGAACGCAGCGAGGTCGAGTAACCGAACATTTCGGACAGCGGCACTTCGGCCTTGATGATCTTGCCACCACCGCCGGCGATTTCATCCATACCCTGCACCATGCCACGACGAGACGACAGGTCGCCCATCACGGTGCCGGCGTAGTCTTCCGGGGTTTCGACTTCGACCGCCATCATCGGCTCGAGAATGACTGGACTGGCCTTGCGGCAACCGTCTTTGAGCGCCATCGAACCCGCCATACGGAAAGCGTTTTCGTTCGAGTCCACATCATGGTAAGAACCAAAGGTCAGGGTGACTTTGATGTCAACCATCGGATAGCCGGCCAGCACGCCGTTCGGCAGCGTGTCGATCACGCCTTTCTCAACGGCAGGAATGTATTCACGCGGCACCACACCACCCTTGATGGCATCAACGAACTCGAAACCCTTACCCGGCTCTTGCGGTTCAATCTTCAGAACCACGTGGCCATACTGACCACGACCGCCGGATTGCTTGACGAATTTACCTTCCACATCCTCAACCGCCTTGCGGATGGTTTCGCGATAAGCAACCTGCGGCTTACCAACGGTTGCTTCCACGCCAAATTCACGCTTCATGCGATCTACCAAGATTTCCAGATGCAATTCACCCATGCCGGAAATAATTGTCTGACCAGACTCTTCGTCAGTCTTGACGCGGAATGACGGATCTTCCGCAGCCAAACGGTTCAACGCCAAGCCCATTTTTTCTTGGTCGGCCTTGGTCTTCGGCTCTACCGCTTGCGAAATCACCGGCTCCGGGAACACCATGCGCTCCAACGTGATGACCGATGCCGGATCGCACAAGGTATCACCGGTAGTGGCTTCTTTCAGACCCACAGCAGCAGCAATATCGCCGGCACGCACTTCTTTGATTTCCTCACGCTGGTTGGCGTGCATCTGCAGAATACGACCCAGACGTTCTTTTTTAGACTTGACCGGGTTGTACACGGTGTCGCCGGAATTGACAACGCCAGAATAGACGCGGAAGAAAATCAACTGGCCGACGAATGGATCGGTCATGATCTTGAACGCCAATGCAGAAAACTTCTCTTCGTCGCTAGCCTGACGAACAACCGGCTCCTCATCCTCATCGGTGCCCGAGACTGGCGGAATGTCGGTCGGCGCCGGCAAGAAATCGAGCACTGCATCAAGCATGCGCTGCACGCCCTTGTTCTTGAACGCCGAACCACACAGCATTGGCTGAATCTCAGCAGCGATGGTGCGCTGACGCAGACCAGCCATGACCTCAGCTTCGGTCAGATCACCCTCTTCGAGGTATTTATTCATCAACTCTTCAGATGCCTCGGCAGCAGCCTCAACCATCTTTTCGCGCCACTCGTTGGCCACGCCAACCAGATCAGCCGGAATATCGCCGTACTCGAACTTCATACCCTGCGAAGCCTCATCCCAGATGATGGCTTTCATCTTGATCAGATCGACGACACCTTGAAATTTTTCTTCCGCGCCAACCGGAATCACGATGGGTACTGGATTCGCCTTCAGGCGAGCGCGCATTTGCTCGACCACCTTGAAGAAGTTGGCGCCAGTACGATCCATCTTGTTGACGAACGCAATACGCGGCACTTTGTATTTGTTCGCCTGACGCCAGACGGTTTCAGACTGCGGCTGCACACCACCCACAGCGCAATACACCATGCAAGCACCGTCCAGCACGCGCATCGAACGCTCCACCTCGATGGTGAAATCGACGTGACCCGGCGTGTCAATCACATTGATGCGATGCTCTGGACGGGAGCTATCCATACCACGCCAAAAACAAGTAGTCGCGGCAGAGGTAATGGTAATGCCACGCTCCTGCTCCTGCTCCATCCAGTCCATGGTGGCAGCACCATCATGCACTTCACCAATTTTATGGTTCACGCCGGTGTAAAACAGAATGCGTTCAGTAGTGGTGGTCTTACCGGCGTCGATGTGCGCGGAAATGCCGATGTTGCGATAGCGCTCAATGGGGGTCTTGCGAGCCATGTTTAATCCTAGTTCGTTTTAATGACAAAACCGAGCGCCATTTTTCTGGAAAATGTGCCCGGCTTCGAACAAATTACTCTGTGCAAATGACCGGCTCGTTACGAACCCGTCATCCAATTCATTAGAAGCGGAAGTGCGAGAACGCCTTGTTCGCTTCGGCCATGCGGTGAACTTCATCACGCTTCTTCATCGCGCCGCCACGACCTTCCGC
>JAFECY010000073.1 GCA_018241865.1 Pseudomonadota bacterium
GACATACCAGCCATCCGCTTTCGCCCCGCCCGCGCCAAGGATGCCGCGGTAATCGGCCGGCGGCCGTTCCAGCCAAGTGATCGGATTTTCATCGAGCATGCCGGCAATCTCGCTGCTCCGATTTTGCGTCATGAGATCGGCAATACGCAAACGCATGCCGCTCCGCATATTGGTCAAGGTCGCTTCCATGACCGTCTTCTCGGCGAGTTCTTGATAGTAGAAAAAGCGCTCCAACAACACCAAGGCGAGGATCGCGCCGATCAAGATACGCACCACAAATTCAACTTTACCGCTTCCCGCCATCCGGCAGCCTATGCGTTCAGGTGGCTTGCTAATGGCGAATGCAGCGGTCATTTTTTCATCGCTGCCGAACCCAGATCCCAGATCGGCAAGAACACGCCCAGCGCCAGCACCAACACCAAGACGCCCAAACAAACGATCAAGATCGGCTCGATCTGCGAGGAGAGTGTCTTCAAGTCGTAATCGACTTCGCGCTCGTACATCTGCGCAATCTCGTCCATCAGATCGTCCAGCGCGCCGGTTTCCTCGCCAACCGCGATCATCTGCAGCACCACCGGGGTAAAGACGCCGGCGGGCACGGCGGTGCGCAGGATGCTTTCGCCGCGTTCGACGCCGTCGCGCATTTGCTCGATCCGGCTGCTGATGTAAGTGTTGTCCACCGTCTGCGCCACCACGGTCAAGCCCTGCACGATCGGCACGCCGCTTCTACTGGCCAGAGCAAAACTGCGGGCGAAACGCGACAACGTGGCCTTGAGCATGATCTTGCCGACGATGGGGAAGCGCAGCTTCATTCTGTCCCAGCGGTAGCGGCCGTCGGACGTCGCAACCCACCAAACAAACGCTGCCACCATGCCTGCCGCGATGAGCAAAATCATGTACCAATATTGCACCGTGAAATTGGAGGTGGCGATCAGAATTTTCGTCATCAAAGGCAACTCTGCTTTGAAGCCTGCATACACCTTGGCGAAAGCGGGAATGACGAACAGATTGATGACCAGCATCGCAGCGGCGATGGCGATGATGACGAAACTCGGATAGCGTAGCGCCGACTTGACCCGAGCCCGCATGTCACGCTCGAATTCGAGATGGTCGAACAAGCGCAGAAACACGTCTTCCAGCCGGCCGGTTGTTTCGCCGACGCGCACCATGTTGACGTAAAAGGTGGAGAACACGTCCGGGTGACGGCGCATGGCGGCAGATAATTCACGGCCGGCGTCGAGCGATTCGCGCAAATCCTGCAGCACGCGCGAGAAAGCTTTATTGGTCGCCGATTCCTGCAGCCCGGCTAGGCCGCGCATGATGGGCACGCCGGATTTGAGCAAGGTGTACAACTGCCGGCTGAAAAGCTGCACGTCGATCGCGCGCACTTTCTCTTCCAGCAGCCCCTTCCACCAGCCGCCCTCGCCTTCCGACAACGGCTTGCTAGTCGGAACGATTTCGACCGGGGTGATGCCGGTGTTGAATAACTGGTCAGCAACGGCATTGCTGTCCGTGCTTTCCAGCACGCCCTGCATCAACTGGCCGCGCGCATCACGCGCTTTGTAGGCAAAGAATGGCACCGTTCAGCCTCAATCGTCGAACTGGTTGCTGATGCGCATGGCTTCCGCAATCGTGGTGCGGCCGGCGACCGCCAGCGCCACACCATGACGGCGCAAGGTGTTGCCGGCCATCTGCGCTTCGGCCACCTTGATGAAGTGCGAAGGATCGTGATGGTTGGCGGCATCGATCACGGCTTCCGTCATTTCCAGCAATTCATACACGCCGGTACGGCCGCGATAGCCGGTGCCGTTGCAATGCGGGCAGCCGCGACCGTGGAAAAATTTGCTCGACTCGACGGCGCTACCGAGCTCGGCGGTCAACCATTCATGTTCGGATGGCAGTGGTTGATAAGGCTCGGCGCAGCTTTCGCAGATCACGCGCACCAGCCGCTGCGCCAGCACGCATTGCAATGCCGTCGCCACCATGTAACGCGGCACGCCCATGTCGAGCAGGCGCACCGGCGTGCTGACGGCGTCATTGGTATGCAAAGTGGACAGCACCAAGTGGCCGGTGAGCGCGGCGCGCATGCCGATGTGCGCGGTTTCCTGATCGCGCATTTCGCCCACCAGCACCACGTCCGGGTCTTGGCGCAGCGCGGCGCGCAGCACGCGGGAAAAACTCAGTTCGATCTTATCGTTGACCTGCACTTGATTGATGCCGGGCAAGCGATATTCGACCGGGTCTTCAACCGTAATCAGCTTGCGTTCGGTGGTGTTCAGTTCGGCCAGCGCGCCGTACAAAGTGGTGGTTTTGCCGCTGCCGGTGGGGCCGGTCACCAGCACCAACCCATTGGGGCGATTGACGATGGCGCGAAATTTTTTCACCATCTCCGGCGGCATGCCGATGGCATCCAACCGCAAGGTACGGCTGCCTTGGTTCAGCAAGCGCATGACCACCGATTCGCCGTATTGCGTCGGCATGGTCGAAATACGCACATCGACCTGTTGCTGCTTGACCTTGATGGCGAAGCGGCCGTCTTGCGGCAGGCGTTTTTCGGAAATGTCGAGATCGGACATCAGCTTCAGGCGCAGCACCAGCGAAGGCGCGATCTTGCTATCGGTCTCGGTCTGCATGTGCAATACGCCATCGATGCGGAAGCGGATTTGCAAACGCTTTTCCTGCGGTTCGATGTGAATATCGGAGGCACGCACCTGCGTCGCATCGTCGAAAATCGATTGCAGCAGCTTGACGACCGGCGCTTCTTCCAAACCGGCCGCACCGCCTAGGCCGCCGAAATCGACGGCCACATCGCCCAAGTCTTCTTCCAGTTCCTTGACGAAGCCGCTGATCTCGCCGGTGCGGCGGTAGATGCGGTCGATGGTGGCCAGCAGTTCGCTTTCATTGACCACCGCCAACGCAATGTTGCGCTTAACCAGCCGCGCGATTTCGTCATAGGCGAACAAATCGGTCGGATCGGCCATGCCGACCAACAAGGTGCCACCCTTGTCTTCCAGTACCAGCGCGCGGAAGCGACGTGCCTGGGTTTCCGGCAGCGCGCGCATGAGTTCGGGGTCAACGTTGAAGAACTTGAGATTGACGTAGGGGATGTTCAGTTGCCGGGCTAGCGCGCCGGAAATCTGCTCTTCGGTGACGAAGCCATTCTCGATGAAGACGCGGCCCAGCTTGCGGCCTGTGCGTTTCTGCTCGCCTAGGGAAAAGGTCAGTTGCTCTTCGGAAATCAGCTTTTGCTGCACC
>JAFECY010000074.1 GCA_018241865.1 Pseudomonadota bacterium
ATTTCACTAAATGATTTTATGTTGCATCGCAACAGAAAATGCTTGACATTGCCGAATCAATCTCTAAAATGGCATTTGTTGCGGTGCACAATGCGCTGCGCTTGCAGTAGGTTCCACCGACTCTCGTTTTTGACCAAGCCGTTTCATCCATTTTTTTATTGAAGGAGTTATCCATGTTTACCAATCCTGAACAATTCACCGCCGCCACCAAAGCTAATTTTGAAGCCCAGATCGCTCTGATTACCGCGCTGACCAACAAAGCTTTTGAAAGCGTCGAGAAGCTGGTTGACCTGAACCTGACCGCCGCCAAAGCTTCGCTTGAAGAGTCCAACAGCACCGCCAAGCAACTGCTGTCCGCCAAAGATGCGCAAGAGTTTTCCTCGCAAGTCGCTGCTCAAGCGCAACCGAGCGCTGAGAAAGCACTGGCTTATGGCCGCAACGTTGCCAGCATCGCTTCTGGCTTCGGCGCTGAGCTGACCAAGGCTGCTGAAGAGCAAGTCGCTGAAGCTAACCGTAAAGTATTGTCGCTGATCGAAGAGGCCAGCAAGAACGCCCCGGCTGGTTCCGAGCAAGTGATCGCCATGGTCAAACAAGCTTTCGGCACCGCCAACGCCAGCTACGAGCAACTGGCCAAGAGCACCAAGCAAGCTGTCGAAACGCTGGAAGGCAACCTGAACCAGGCTGTGACCCAGTTCTCGCAAGCTGCTGGCAAAACCACTGCCAAGTCCAAGAAGTAATGTAGTCTGCCGTTCTTCAGGACGGCAGAAATAATCGGGGTCCGCCGGCGTCATGTCGGCGGGCCCCGATGCTTTTGGGCTGTTGTTCAGTACGGGAGTTCAGCGCTGGAGTTTAGTGCTGGAAGGCGCGCATGATGCGCGCAATCCGTTCAGTGTCTGCAGGCGTAGCAGCGGCCGGCAGGCGACACAATTCGCCCAACACATCAAGACCGTGCCGCGCCACAGAACGGCCAGATTTGAAAGCCGACTGCAAACCTTCCACCTGCAATTGTAAGCGCTCGCGCGCCAGTTCCGGCGGGCTGTCTAGACCAAGCAAAATTTCCAGCCGCAACAGCTCACGTTGCAAATTTGGCCGATTGGCCTCCAACACGTCTGCACGCTGATGTACACCAGCCTCGAAACGTGCATGCAATATCGCCTCCATGCCATCCGGCGCGATCGGCAGCGCATCCCATTCGGCGCACTGCGACTGCACGATCGCTTCATCGCTCTTATCAGCCTGCTCTTCTCGCCACTGACATAGGCACAGCTTGCGGTGTAGCGCATCGATTCCGTTTCGCTCAGTTTTCTTTTTCTCCGCATCGCGTTGCTGTTGCAGAGCACGCACGGCCTTGCGGTAACGCGCTTCGAGTGGCTGTTCGCTGGCGCGCGGCACCGAGCCGATTTTTCCCCACGCGGCCTGCGTCTCTCGCAACAGATCGGACAACATGGCAGGCGAATCAATCTGTGCGGCTTCCAATCGCGCGCACAAAACTTCCTTGTCCGCTAAATGCTGGCGTCGGTCGGCATCGGCCGCCGCCGTTGCTTGCTTGCGATGGGCGAACACGGCATCGCAAGCTTGCCGAAAGCGCTGCCACAATTCTTGTTCCTGCCGACGCGCCAGCGGCAAGGCTTTGGCGTGTTGCTGCCAGCGCTCTTGCAAGGCATGCAGGTGATCGAGCGCGCCGCGTTCTTGCGGATGCAGTTTTTCCACTTCGGCGATCAGGTCGATGCGTCGCTGCGTGGCTTGTTCGCGTTGCCGCATCAATCGCCCGGACAAGTCGTGCAATGCGGCCGCAAAATCCGATTCCAATTTCTTGCGCTCTTGTCGTGCGAGCGCGCCTACACTCTGCCAACGCTGGCGCAGGCGTTCGATGGAATGGGCGACAGATTTCCAATCGACCGCATCGTCATCGACGGCTGTGTTCGCAGCAAATTTCCTCGCTTCGTCGATCAATTCGCGCGCCTGAGCAGCGTGTTGGTCACGCTGCTCGGCCAAGTGTTTGAAATGAGCGGCGGCCGGCGCATAGGCGGCCGTGCAAGCGGCGTCGAACTGCTGCCACAAATCACGCTGCGCCGGCCCGGCCGAGACATCGAGCGATTTCCAACGTTCGCGCAAGCTAGCGACTTTGCGCGCCAGTTCTGCTGGTGGCAGAGTTTGCGTCTGTAAGGTGTGCGCCGCATGCAGTAATTCTTCGCGCGACACCCGACCGCCCCAGCGCGCCCAATCTTGCAGGCGGTGTAATTCGGCGCGCGCCTGCTGCAGGCGTTCACTCTGTTGTGCCGATCCACGCAATCCTTGCGTATCGAGCGCTCGCAGATGCCGTTCGTGGCCGGCGGCTTCTTGTAGCGCGCCTTCTTGCAAGGCGTGTTCCATCGCGTTCAACGTCTTCGCGTATTCCTCACGAACATCGCCGCGCATTTTTTCCGCCAGCGCTGCTTGCGCTTGGTGCTGCTCTTCATTGCGCCGACGTAATGCCTCGAAACGTTCCTGCAAAGGCGCGAACAGGTCGGCATCGTCCACTGCTGGTAAGGCTTGCCATACACGCGTCAGGTGGTCTGGCTTAAAGACGCTCTGCTCCGCTTCCCAATTCGTCAGCGCCTGCTCTCTCAGTTCGCATGCTTGCCGATACCGGGCCTGCATCTGCACAGCACGGCGCAGGTTGGCGGCGCTTTCCTCGAATTCAATCATCAAGTTGCGCGGCAATGCGGGAGCTTCCGACGCGCTGGCGTGATGTGCCATTTGCTGCTCGAGCGCAGCGATGGTCGGCTCGACGTCGCAGGAAGGAACCAGCGCATGCAGTTGCGCCAGCACATCCATGACGGCACGCTGCAAGATGGCTTGTGCCTCCAGTCGCTGACGCAACTGTTCGCGCACGACATCGAAATTTTCTTGCAGCGGCGGCGGCGCGTGTTTGATCTGCGCCCACGCCTTGTCGAGTGCAGCGACTTGGCTCGGCAGCAAATGGGGCGTGTCCACCAAGCCGCACGCTTCGCCGATACGCTGGCGAGCGCTATGTTCATCGGCCTCCCATTCGCGACAAAGATCGAGCCGACTCAACATCAATTTCGCTACACGACGGTCGCTATTGCGTACCGCCTGCAGCACGCGCTCGACCTGCGGTCGTGCATGGATGTGGGTCGCTGCCTTCAGCCGAGCGTCGGCGTATGCACAACACAGAATAAATTCTGTCGCGGCGACTTCGTCATGCATCAATTCTTCGGCCTGCACCATCGCGCCCTGCCGACTCATTTTGAACGGCTCGGCTTCTGGTGTGGATTCCGGTTTTTCCGGGTCAGGAATGGGCTGGGTGCCGCGCTTGCGGAATAAATCAAACATCGCAAACATAAACTGGGTTGGAAACCGGCATCATAGCAAGCTTGATGCCGTCTGCGTTCACGCCGGTACGTACTCCGCGCCGAGCGCATCGAGTCCAGCAGTCAATCGAACGAACGCTGCTTCGACTTGCACTGGATCGCCCTTGACGCCCAGCTCGATATGGCGACGCGTGCTGGCATCACCGACATACGGCAAGCTGAACACCTTGACCTGCGCGAACGTGGCTTCAATCACCTCCATCAACGGCGTCAAGGTCGATTCCATCGCATCGTACACCAACACCGCTTTTTCCAATCGCGTGGTTTGGTGGAATACATGCCGGTAATGGGTGTCCAGCACCCACTCGATCATCGGCCAAGCCATCACCGGAAAACCGGGCATGAAATAATGCGCGCCCAGGCCGCTGCCTTGCACGCCGAAGCCGGGAATTTTGTTGTAAGGATTCGGGACGATGTTCGCTCCACGCGGAAATTCACCCATCTTCAGACGCTGTAGATTATCCGGCGCCTGTAGGTCAAATGGCTTGCCAGCTTCGCGCGCGACATCAGCGATGCGTTCTTCGATCAGCGCCTGCGCTTGCGGATGCAATAGCAACGGCACACCGAGTGCCGCCGCTGCACACTGACGCGTGTGGTCGTCGGGCGTAGCGCCGATGCCGCCGCAAGAAAACACCAAACCGTCGCCGGCCAGCGTGCGCCGCAAAGTGGCAGTAATGCGCGCCGGATCGTCGCCAAGATACTCGGCCCAAGCCAATTGCAAGCCGCGTGCAGCCAACAGCTCGACCACTTTGGGGAAATGCTGGTCGGCACGTTTGCCAGACAGAATTTCATCACCGATGATGAGGAGGCCGATTTCCATAGTCGCTTTCCTAATTGATGTCTTGCATCGGCGGCTGCATTCGGTAACGCGCCAGCGCCTCTAGACAGTAGTACTCGAACCACAATCCAGAAAAAATAAACACCAGCACATACAACCAAATCGACAGCGCGGCGAACAGCGGCAACAGCAACATGCTTAGCACACCGCCCAGCCACAACAAGGTCGGTGCAGCACCAAGAAAAGCGGTTGCCGTGCCGATCGCCAACAGCGGCCAGCGATGCAGATGGCGGATAGCGCGCCACTCCTCTTTATCGGCATGGTCGGCCAAGGCATCGTAAGCCAGCACGCGATAGGTCAACCAACCCCACAGCAGCAGATGCGCCACAAACCCAAGCGGCGGCAACGCCGACAGCGGCAGGGTGAGCAACCACAGTAAGGCGAACACGACGAAGGACGACAATGACAACCACAAACTGCCGCCGATGCTGCCGCCGCGACGTTTTTCCAATTGCGGAAAATGACGGCCACCGACATGCCGAATGATGATCGGCATCGCCAGCACGCCGATGAACACCAAAGCGGTCAGTATCATCAAGGGTAACAATACCCACATCGCCAAAAGCGGGACGATTACCTTGGTGGCGAAACCCGCGCCGATAGGTGCAAGCACGCTGTCGGCAAGGCGAAAGGCGTCGTGCGCGACGAACCAAGCGTAACCCCAGTCGATCAACGGCTGCAAACCGACATACAAAATCGCGCCCCAAATCGCTAACGAAACGAGAAAGGGCAACACGGTCAACAGCAACATGCGGACGTGCAGTTGCGACAGCATTGCGCGACCGAAGGCGACCAATACCGGCCGCATCATGACGTGGCCTTACGCGCGTATTCCACCATGCGCTGCAAACCCAACCATTGCTGCCGCCAAAACCCCTTACCGTAATCGCGCGCCTGCCCTTGTGGCGGCGGCAACTGATCGCGCACGCCGGTTTGCGCGAAACCGCTCTCGAAACGCGCAGTACGAAACACCATGTCCCAAACCGGAAACAACACGGCGAAATTGTGGCCACCGAGCGACCCAGCGCCACTGCTCTCGTGACCGATGCCGATAGCGTGATGCAAGCGGTGGTAACGCGGCGATACCAACAGCCGCTCACCGAGCGCGCCAAAATGCACGCGAACATTGGCATGCTGCAGGCTTTGCAGGACGCGCGAAGCGGCCACCAACAGCACGTATTGCCCCGGCTCCACGCCGATCGCCAACGCAATCACAGCCAAATACATGTCGCGTAGCAAGTCGTCGAGCAAATGGTTGCGATCGTCGCTCCACAAATTCATGTTGCGCTGGCTGTGGTGCAGACTGTGTAAACCCCACCACCAGTTGAATTGATGTTCGGCGCGGTGATACCAGTAATCGAAAAAATCCAGCACCAGCAAATAAAGCAAGAAGCTGACTAGCGCAATGTCCGTCACGCCCGGCCAGAGGTTTTCCAAATTGAATGGCTCGATGCCGTGCAAATGTAGTTCGGCAGTCACCCTATCGACCAGCGGATTGAGCAGAAAAAAAATCGCGATCGAAAATGCGCCGAGTCGGTGGATCACGGTATAGAGAAAATCATTCCAGCGCGCGCGACGATCGGTGATGACATGCACCGGGATCAGCGCTTCCAGCGGCCGCAACAGCAAAAACAGCAAAACGATTTCGCATACGCCGATCAGAAACCACTCGGTGCCCTCAAACGCCTCTTCCGCAAACGCGCCCAATCCGGCGTGAAACACGATGGGTTGCACCACGGCTTCAAACAACCAACCCTGGACTTGACCAAACAGATCAGCAACGGTGCTCACAATGTTCACCATCAGCCTCCGACCTTGCGTGTGCGGGCAAAGACAGCGCGGTAATCGGGATGCTCGCGCAAGGTAGCGAAACAAAATCCCTTCCGCTCCAATCCGCTAATCAAGGGCTCCAGCACTGCCGGTGCCCACGGGTCCTTGCGCGACCAGATGCCGAGGTGCGCCATGACAATGTCGCCATCCCGCAAACCATCCAGCGCGCGTTTGAGCAACACCGGATTCGACACTTTTTCGCTCGACAATTCGTCGCCAGAAAAACCCGCCGCCGACCAGCCGACATGTGCGTAACCGCAAGCTGCGCCGGCAGCGCGCAAATTCGGCGTCAAGCGTCCCCCCGGCGCGCGCCAAAGCGGATCGAGATGGTGCCCCGTCAATTCGACGAAGCGATGATCGACGCGTTGCATTTCTTCGCAATATTGTTGTGCGCTCCACGTCAACGTCTGACCGGCATGCGCACCAAATTGCGGCTTCATTTGCATCCGACCACCCGGCAAATCACGTTGCACATACACATGGTCGAAGGTATGCGTGCCAAATGCATGCCCCTCGGCTACCCGTGCTTTCCAGTAGGCCGCCCATGATGGATCGAGCGAATAATCGCCGCGCACGGTCTTTTCATTGGCGAGGAAAAAAGTGGCCTTGATGTGGTGCCGTTTGAGCGTATCGGCAATGAATTCGGCTTGCGACTGACTGCCGGTATCGAAGGTCAGGTAGATCGTGCCCTTGCAGTCGGCGGCGGCTTGTGCCGGCAAAAGAGGAACGCATGCCAGCGCGACCACCAGCACGGTGCCGGACAGCCGCGCCAGTTGCCGTCTCATGAACGCGGTGCGTGGTTGTTGAAATACACGCCGTGTGGTGAGCGTCCGACCGGGATCAGCTTGATGACCTTGCGGCTGGCGACATCGATCACCGCCACTTTTTTGATCCAACGCAGCGTCGCCCACAAGGTTTTGCCGTCAGCGGTCAGCTCCATGCAATCCGGGCCGCCGGGGACATTGATGGTGGCGATATTCGTGAGCGTCTGCTGGTCGATGATATTGATGGTATTGGAGACGCGATTCGAGACGAAGACATGGCGTTTGTCGCCCATCGGCAGGAAATTGTGCGCACCTTCGCCAGCTTTGATTTTTCCGACCGTCTTTTGCGCACGCCAGTCGATCACTTCGACATAGTCGCTGCCCATGATGCCGACCAGCAGATACTTGTCGTCGGCAGTCATCAGGATGCCAGCCGGCAGCTTGCCTACCGGCAGCGTCCATTTAAGCGATTGCGTTACCAGATCGATGGCGCTGATTTGGTCGCTGCCCTGCTGGGTAATGAACACCATCTTGCTATCGGCGCTAAAGGCCATATGGCTCGGCATCTTAGCCAGCGGAATGCGCTTGGAAAGCTTCAGGTTCTGGCCGTCGTACCCATAGATATCGACCCGATCCATACGCAGCGCATTGGAGACGAACCATTTTTGATCAGGTGAAAAACCAATCTGGTAAGGATCGATGATGTCCTTGATGCGGCGCTGGATCTGGCCGGTTTTCGGATCGAGGAAAATCAGCTCGTTGCCAACCGCGCTGGCGACGATCAAGGCTTTGTTGTCGGGCGTCGCCATCAAGTGATGCGGTTCTTTGCCGACCGCCAACGTGCTAATTTCCTTATACGAATCCTGATCGATCAGGCTGACCGTGGCGTCGCGCGAATTGAGCACCACCACCACATTGGCTTGGGCCGCACCGGTCAGCCAAAGCAGGGGCAGGAAAAACCAGACACAAAAACGGGACATGAACAAATCACTTCATACAAGAAAGGCGCGAGGGTGGCTATTTTACCGTGCGACAAAGGAAGGAAAGGAGCAAACACGCTCCGGCATGCGCAAATAACGCGCGAGAGGCGTAAAAAGCATACAGTCTGGACAGGCGTTCGATGCAAACGGCGCGGTAAACCCCGACAAATGCCCTGCTACAATGCCAACATCCTCTCCCCCTACCAAGGAAAACTATGTCCCTGACCATGACGGCCACCGGCCTCCAATATGAAGATATCAACATCGGCGCAGGCGCGGAAGCCGCCGCCGGCCAGCACGTCAGCGTCCACTACACCGGCTGGCTACAGAATGCCGACGGTAGCGCCGGCAGCAAATTCGATTCCAGCAAAGACCGCAACGAACCTTTCGACTTTCCGCTCGGCGCCGGCCATGTCATCAAAGGCTGGGATCAGGGTGTGCAAGGTATGAAAATCGGTGGCGTGCGCCGGCTGGTGATCCCCGCTGCGCTCGGCTATGGCGCACGCGGTGCCGGTGGCGTGATTCCGCCGAATGCAACGCTGATTTTTGAAGTGGAACTGTTGGGCGTTTGATTCACCCACACCGCAACCTGCACCGGGAGACAACATGAGTCTGCAAGCCGAATTTGAACAAGCCCTGGCCGATTCCAAAAATCTGCCGGAACGCCCCGACAACATGACCTTGCTGAAAATGTATGCGCTGTACAAGCAGGCCAGCCAAGGCGACGCCGGCGGCGAGCGCCCCGGCATGACCGATATGGTCGGGCGTGCCAAGTGGGATGCTTGGGCGGCGTTGAAGAACACCGCGAACGAGGATGCGATGCGCCAGTACATCGATCTGGTCGAGAGCCTGAAATAAACGACGCATGCCTAGACAAAAAACCGCGGCTTGTCCGCGGTTTTTTTGCGCCCTGCCTCAGCGAAAAAAGATCAGCGTCATGGCGATGAACAAGGGCATCAGCACCATGCACGACCACCCCAGATAAGCAAAGAATGACGGCATGCGGATGCCGCGCTCCTCGGCGATGGCCTTGACCATCAAATTGGGCGCGTTGCCGATATAGCTAACCGCGCCCATGAATACCGCGCCACAAGAAATCGCCGCCAGCGTCGGGGCGAAAGTCGTCATCAATACATGCGGATCGCCGCCGGCGGTATTGAAAAACACCAGATAGGTCGGCGCATTGTCGAGAAAGGCCGAGAGCACGCCGGTCGCCCAAAAATACATGGTATTGATCGGCTCACCGCTGGCGTCGGTGACGGCATTGACGACCGGTGCAAAGCCGCCGGCCGCGCCGGCGCGCAGCATGGCGATGACCGGAATGATGGTGATGAAGATGGCGGCGAACAGTTTGGCGACTTCCCACATCGGTTCCCAAGAAAATGCATTACCGGCTCGCGCCGCCTGCGGCGTCAGCGTCAGCGATAGCAAAATGACGACGAGTAGCGCGCCATCGCGCAGCAGATTTTGCAATTCGACGGTGGTGCCGAACAGCGTGAAATCGACGCTAGGTTTCCACAAACCACTCATCAATACCAAGCCGATGATGGCAATCAATAACAAGAAATTGATCTTGCCGTCGAGGCGGATGGCGGCATCTGGGGTCGGATCGCATTGGGGCGGCAATATGCCCTCACGCGCATAACGATAGTGGTCGAGCAGATAAAAAATGACGAGCAGCGCGCCGCACAGAAACAGCGTTTCCGGCAGGATGTGACGCATGGTCCAGAAGAAATCCACGCCCTTCAGGAAACCGAGAAACAGTGGCGGATCGCCCAGCGGCGTCAGCGCGCCGCCGGCATTGGCAACCAGGAAAATGAAAAAGACGACGACATGGGCGGCATCACGCCGGTTGTCGTTGGCGCGAATCAGCGGCCGGATCAGCAGCATCGCCGCGCCGGTGGTGCCCATGAAACTGGCCAGCAGCGTACCCAGCGCCAGCAGGCCGGTGTTCAGGGCCGGCGTGCCGTGCAGATTGCCGCGCACGCAAATCCCACCGGCGACCGTAAACAGTGCTGTCAGCAGAATGATGAACGGAAGATATTCGCCCAGCAGCGCATGCGTGACCCCGTGCAAGACAGTGCTGCCGCCGAAAACCAGTACGCACGGCAGCAGGAAAGCCAACGCCCAGAACAGCGCCACCTTGCCGTAATGGCGATGCCACAGTTGTGGCAGCAGCAGCGGACACAAGGCAATCGACAGCAACAGGCCGGCGAAAGGCAGGCCCCAAACGACGCCCAATCCCGCGCCGTCCAGCTCCGCCGCACCGGCGGCAAGCGGCATGCAACAAGCCGACGCGGTCAACAAGGCCAACAGGATGAAACGCACGGCATGCCCCCGCAGTTTTGATGCGCCTCATTCTAGCCGGATGACAGAACCGCGCACAAGGCATGGCATGGGTGTTGGCGGAATTTTGTCGGCTTTTACCGGCTGTTGGCGACACCAGCACTAGCCGTCCGGCGCGGGCAACGCATTAGCTTATGCGTAATCTGTATAACTCGGGTTTGTCTGAGCGGTCGAATTGCCTTAAAATACAAGGCCTTGCAACCGCTTGCGTCGAAGGGATTCCGACCCCAGATGCCAAATCGACTGCAGCCGTTTAGCCAAATCCAAATTTCAGAAATAGGACTGTTATGACCCACGTTGTGACCGAATCCTGCATCCGCTGCAAGTACACTGACTGCGTGGATGTGTGCCCGGTAGATTGCTTCCGCGAAGGCCCCAATTTCCTCTCGATCGATCCAGATGAGTGCATCGACTGTGCCGTCTGTGTGGCCGAATGTCCGGTCAATGCGATCTTTGCCGAAGAAGACGTACCGGCTGACCAACAACAATTCATCAAGATCAACGTCGAACTCGCCCGCAAATGGCCGTCGATCACCAAGACCAAAGGTGCACTGGCCGATGCCGACGACTGGAAAGATACCCAGGACAAGCTGCAGTTTCTCGAACGCTGATCGCATTGCCGCTTCTCCTAATTTGCCGCCATTGCACGACCATCGCCGACCTAGATGTTAGGTCGGCGAAAAATGACTCACTCCCATGAAACAGGAAATCGATAAACGTATGGAAACCAGCGCCGGCCTCAACGCCCCCACCATCAACGCCGACAAAGCCCCAATTGAAACCGATGCCGTCATCATCGGTGCCGGTCCGGTTGGCTTGTTCCAAGTTTTTGAACTCGGCCTGCTGGAAATCAAGGCGCACGTCATCGACTCGCTACCAGCCGTCGGCGGTCAATGCGTCGAGCTGTATCCTGACAAGCCGATTTATGACATTCCCGCCGTACCGGTTTGCACCGGCCAAGAACTGACCGACAACCTGCTGAAGCAGATCGAGCCGTTCGAGCCGACCTTCCACCTGAACCAAGAAGTGACCGTGGTCGAGAAGCGCGAAGACGGCCGTTTCAACGTCGAAACGACCATCGGCACCCGCTTCATCACCAAAACTATTTTCATTGCTGCCGGCGTCGGCTCATTCCAGCCGCGCACCCTCAAGGTCGAGGGCATCGAACAATACGAAGGCAGTCAGTTGTTTTACCGCGTCAAAGACCCGAGCCGCTTCCACGGTAAAAATTTGGTGATCTGCGGCGGCG
>JAFECY010000075.1 GCA_018241865.1 Pseudomonadota bacterium
GCGAAGTTCGCGGGCTAAATCCATATCAAAGGAGGAGACATGGAGGAGACAGATGCAGTGTATGCGGCACTGCAGCATATATCCAATTCATTTTGGATATATGTGATATTCAATTGATGAATATCACTCCTCCTCAAGGTATTAAGCCGCCACCCGTACCGGCGGTTGCCGCAGCGGCTCGTTCAGCTTCAGCGTCAGGCATTTGGCGGAGCCACCTGCCTTCATGAATTCCCCCAGCGGTGTTTGCCTGAGCAAAAAGCCGAATTCCGTCAGGCGTTGCACCAGTTCATTGGAGGCCCGGTTCAAGAACACATGGCGGCCGCAATTGACGGCGTTGCAGGCGAAATCGAGCGCATCGGCATCGGATACCGCGATCCGGCGCGCGGCCGGCACCCGCGCCGCGATCCGCGCTTGCGATGCTGCGTCGAAAGCCGTCGGATAATACATCAGATAGCCGCCTTCTAACGGACAGAAGCACGTGTCGAGATGATAGAAGCGTTCGTCCACCAATTTCAGCGGCTGCACGTCGATGTCGAGCAGGGATGACAGTACCGATGCGCAACGTTCGCTGGTGCGATGGCCGTGCCCCATCCACAGGAGGTTCTCGGCACGATCGAGCAAAGCATCGCCCGCGCCTTCGAACGGTAGCTCGGGAGCCATGCGGATCACGTGATAACCATGATCGGCGAACCAGTTGGCGAACAGCGCCTCTTCACCGCGCCGCTCAGGATGATGGAAGCGCGACAGCACGAAAGACTGCCCCAACACTAACCCGGCATTGGCGGTGAACACCATGTCCGGCACGCCGGGCTGTCCCTTCACCCGTTCGATGTGCGCCACATCGCTAATCAAAGTCGCCAGCGCGCGCCACTGGCAAACGGCGACATCGCTGCGGCATTGCGCGACATTGCCCGCCATCCAAGGATTGATGACATAGACGACATCAAAATGGTCGGGCGCGCACATCAAGTAACGGTCGTTCATGTTGTTTTCCTCCGCATCAAGCATGATGCATATCGTGCGCGACTGGTGCAGGCATGGCGTACAGCGTGCCGCGTATGCCATGCAGCGCTTCGTCGATCTGCTCTCGGGTGATGAGTAGCGGCGGCGCGAAGCGCACCACGGTATCGTGTGTTTCTTTCGACAGCACGCCGTGCTTCATCAATTCTTCGCAGAAGCGCCGTGCCGGAATCAGATGCGGGTCGAGCTCCATGCCGATCAACAAACCCTTGCCACGGATGGCGCGGATGGCTGGATGATGAATCGCGCGCAAGCCTTGCATGAAATACGCGCCCATGCTCTGCGCGTGCTCGATGAGTTTTTGATCGCGCAATAGATTCAACGCCGCATGGCCAACGGCCGCCGCCAGCGGATTGCCGCCGAAGGTGCTGCCGTGATCGCCCGGTTGGAACACATCCATCACGTCGAGTCGCGCCAGAAAAGCCGACACCGGCAACAAACCACCGCCGAGTGCCTTGCCCAGTATCAGGCCATCGGGTTTGACGTTTTCATGGTCGCAAGCCAGCAGGCGGCCGGTGCGACCCAAGCCCGTTTGCACCTCGTCGCAAATCAGCAACACTTTATGCCGCGTGCAAATCTCGCGACAGGCGGCCAGATAGCCTTCCGGCGGCACGATAATGCCACCCTCGCCTTGGATCGGTTCGACCAGAAAAGCGGCCGTGTGCGGCGTGATCGCCGCTTCCAGCGCCTGCGCATCGCCGTAAGGAACATTGACGAAGCCCGGCGCGAATGGGCCGAAGCCATCGCGGTATTGCGGCTCCGATGAAAACCCGACCAGCGTGGTGGTGCGTCCGGCGAAGTTGCCATCGCAGACGATGATCTGCGCCTTGCCATCGGGGACGCCCTTGCGCTTGTACGCCCACTTGCGCGCCGCCTTGATCGCGGTTTCCACCGCTTCCGCGCCGGTGTTCATCGGCAACGCCTTGTCTTGCCCGGTCATCTCGCACAGCAAGCGCAAGAACGCGCCCAGCTTGTCCGAGTAAAAAGCGCGCGAGGTAATCGCCAATTGTTGCGCCTGTGCCGTCAGCACCGCGACCAGCTCAGGATGACAGTGGCCGAAGCTGACCGCCGAATATGCCGACATCATGTCCAGATAGCGCTTGCCTTCGACATCCCACAGCCAGACGCCTTCGCCGCGATTCAACACCACCGGCAGCGGCAGGTAATTGTGGGCGCAATAATGTTGTTCGAGATGGATGAAGTGGTGCATGGAACCTCCGATCGCTCACGCCTTTATGCATGCTTTCATGATAGTCAACACGTCGGAAATATTTTTGCGTATTTTCCCGATAGGATGGGCTAATATGAAAGAAACGTTCATTCATCAATGAAATGGCGAAACAAATGGAAGAAATGGATCGTTACGACCGTATCCTGCTGCACACTCTGCAGGAACATGGGCGCGCTTCCAACGTCGAGTTGTCGGAAGCGGCGCACTTATCACCGCCCCAGTGCTATCGCCGCGTGCGACGCTTGGAAGCCGAAGGGTATATCCGTGGTTACGCAGCGCAAGTCGATCCGGCCAGCTTGGGATTGGGCGTGGTGGCGTTCGTCAGTCTGAACATCCACCGCGATCAATTCAAGCATGTGCGGCAACTGGAAAAAGCGATCCGGCAATTCCCTGAAATTATCGAGTGCTACACGATTTCCGGCGACTTCGATTACCTACTGAAGGTAGTGGCGACCGACCTGAAATCGCTCTCGACTTTTTTGACGGATCGCCTGATGCAAGTGCCGGGCGTGGCCGGCGTGCGTTCCAGTGTATGTTTGGAAGAAATCAAACAACCTTCCAGCCTGCCAGTTGATCTGGCAACTTGATGCGCTCAGGTGTTGCCGCGTTTCGCCGTCAGGGCATTGCCGGCGCGGCTGGCCGCTTTGCGATGCAAATGCGTCGAGATGAACTGGCCGGCATCGACCACGGTGTCGAGATCGACGCCTGTTTCGATGCTCAATCCGCGCAGCAGATACAGCACGTCCTCGGTGGCGACGTTGCCGGTGGCGCCTTTCGCATAAGGACAGCCGCCGAGACCGGCGACCGAAGCGTGAAAAATAGACACGCCGACTTCGAGGCTAGCGTAAATGTTGGCCAGCGCCTGACCGTAGGTGTCGTGAAAATGTCCCGATAGACGTTCAATAGAAAATTCAGCGGCAGCGGCTTGCATTACCGCTTGCACTTTCTGCGGCGTGCCAACGCCGATGGTGTCGGCGATGTCGATTTCATCGCAGCCGAGCTCGCGCAAACGGCGCACCACGTCGGTCACGGCGGCGATAGGCACGTCGCCCTGATACGGGCAACCAAGCGCGCAACTGATGCTGCCGCGCAGACGCAAACCGTTCTGCTTGGCCGCTTCGGCCACCGGACGGAAACGCTCGATCGATTCAGCGATCGAGCAATTGATATTTTTCTGTGAGAACGCTTCCGATGCCGCGCCGAAGATCACCACTTCATCGACGCCGGCCTGCAGCGCCGCCGCGAAACCCTGCATGTTGGGCACCAACGCCGAATACACCACGCCGGGCTGGCGCGCGATGCCGGCCATGACTTCGCTGGAAGTCGCCATCTGCGGCACCCACTTCGGCGAGACGAACGCCGCCGCTTCGATATTGGCGAAACCGGCGCGGCTGAGACGGTCGATCAATTCGATCTTCACTGCGGCGGGAATCGTGTCCTTCTCATTCTGCAAGCCGTCGCGCGGGCCAACTTCGACGATCTTCACTTTGTCGGGTAAATTCATCACGCTTTCTCCGTCATCCGCAGCATCAACAATTGCGCGCCTTCGCTTACCTGATCGCCGACTGCATACAGCAGTTCTTCCACCACGCCGGCGGTCGGCGCGACGATGGTGTGTTCCATTTTCATTGCCTCCATCACCAGCAGCGGCGCACCACGCTCCACTGCCGCGCCGGCCGTCACCAATAGCGCGACGATCTTGCCCGGCATCGGCGCAGTCAGACGGCCACCTTCCGTTTCGCCGGTTCCGGCATGTGCCAGCGGATCGCTGTGCCGCAAGATCGTCTGCCGACCTTGCGCAAAGACGTGCAGCACGTCGTCATCGCGCACCACCGTGCCCTTGATGATCGCTTCGCCAAGACGCAAGAACAACACAGCTTGCTCTTGCCGCTGCAGATGCACTGCGGCCGTACATGTGCCTATCGTGAAACGCCAGCCGTCACGCTCGTACGCGACCCACACCTCGTGCGACGTTTCATCTTCGGCTTGCATGTCAGCGAAGCGCAAACGACGCTGCAGCGTATGGTTCAAGCGCCAGCCGCTGGTGTGCGTCCAAGGATCGCCGTTTTGATTCATCCGCTCCGCCGTCAACAGCGCAGCCGCTGCCAACGCCAGCACCTCGACGCTCGGCGCTGCATGCGGCGGAAACAGGCTGGCGTGGTGCCGTTCGATCAAGCCGGTGTCGAGTTGCGCCCTTGCAAAAGGCGCGCTGGCGATCAGTCGCTGCAAGAAAGCGATATTGGTCGCCAACCCAGCTACTTGAAAATCCGCCAGCGCCCGCGTCATGGCCGACAAAGCTTGCGCGCGATCCGCACCCCAGACGATCAACTTGGCAATCATCGGATCGTAATACGACGCAATCGCATCGCCCTCGCGCACGCCGGAATCAATCCGCACTACGTCGCCAGCGGCGACGTCATTCTCACCCTCTCCCTCCACGGGAGAGGGTCGAGGAGAGGGTAGGGGCGAATCCGAAACACCAAACTCCAGCGCTACCGGCGTACGCATATGGCGCAGCACGCCAATTGCCGGGAGAAATCCTTTCTCTGGATTTTCCGCATAAATGCGCGCCTCGATGGCGTGGCCATGCAGTTGCAATTCTTCCTGACTACACGGCAGGCTTTCACCGGCGGCGACACGCAACTGCCACTCGACCAGATCGAGCCTCGTAATCATTTCCGTCACCGGATGCTCGACCTGCAGCCGGGTATTCATTTCCATGAAATGAAAATCCCCTGCTTGATCCGCGATGAACTCGACCGTGCCGGCGCCGACATAGCCGACCGCCTTGGCCGCCGCCACTGCCGCCGCTCCCATCGTCTGACGACGTTCGGGCGTCATGCCGGGCGCTGGCGCTTCTTCCAGCACCTTTTGATGGCGGCGCTGCACCGAGCAATCGCGTTCGAACAAATAGACGCAATTGCCATGCGTGTCAGCGAACGCCTGGATTTCGATGTGGCGCGGCTGGCTCAGGTATTTCTCGATCAGCACACGATCATTGCCGAAACTATTGGCGGCTTCACGCTGGCAAGAAGTGAGCGCCGCTTTGAAATCAGCACTGCGCTCGACGATACGCATGCCCTTACCACCGCCGCCGGCGGATGACTTGAGCAAAACTGGATAACCGATGCAGTCGGCTTCGGTCTGCAGGAAATCGGCATCCTGATTCTCGCCGTGATAACCCGGCACCAATGGCACGCCGGCTTTTTCCATCAAGGATTTAGCCGCCGATTTGGAACCCATAGCGCGAATTGCCGCAGCCGGCGGGCCGATGAACACCAGCCCCGCCGCCGCGCAAGCCGCAGCGAAGTCGGCATTCTCCGACAGGAAACCGTAACCGGGATGGATGGCTTGCGCGCCGCTTGTCTTGGCAGCGGCGATGATCTTGTCGATGCAGAGGTAACTTTCCTTCGCTGCGGCAGGGCCGATCGCGATGGCTTCGTCGCACAGGACGACATGCCGGGCGCTGGCATCGGCTTCGGAATACACCGCCACCGTCGCGATCCCCATGCGGCGCGCAGTGGCGGCAATGCGGCAGGCGATTTCACCGCGGTTGGCAATCAGGATTTTACTGAACATGATTTTGGCTTTCTATCGTTCACTTCATCCCGCTTCACGAATACGGAAACTATCGATGCTCTGCCAGCACGCGCAGCAAATTCTTGCTTAACTGGAACGGATGCGCGCCCATGCTGGCATTGCAAAATATTACCAAGGTCAACGGCCTGCCATGAAAATCCGGCAAATGCATGGCCCAGGTATTAAAGCCGGGGCCATCGCCGCCATGCCCATACAATCCACCGAATCCCCATGCCGGATCAATCATCAAGCCAAGACCGTATCCCGGCCTGGGGAAAAATGGATGCGGCTCATTGCCGCATGATGTCCATGACATCATCTGCTGCAGCGATGCCGGGTTAAGCAAGCGTCCATCGAACAATGCCTGATAAAACGAAGCAATCTCTTTTGTTGTTGAAACGATCAAGCCCGTCAAACACCATCCAGGATGGTAAATGCGCATCACATCTTGCATGACTTGCTGATCGTTCAGGTAAGGACAATAGCCGGGCACCAGCCGCCCCTCATCCACTCCGCAGGCGACATAGGTATCTTTCAATCCCAGCGGCGCAACGATGTGCCGTGCGATGCTGGCAGCAAAACTGTTTCCCGTAACAATTTCAATCAAGCGATGAAGCAACATGTAGCCGGTATTCGAATATCTCCACCCTTCTCCCGCAGGAAAAAGCAATTCTCCGCCACAGGTATATTCCAGCACCTGCTCATAGGTCCATGGTACGGAAGGGCTTGCGCGATTCTCGGGCATATAGGCCGGCAAATCCGTATAGCTCGGTATGCCCGCCGTATGATTCAGCAAGCGACGAACCGTGACTGCAGCCGGCAAGGAAAGCTCAGGAAGATAATCGATTACTGGAGCATCGAGCGACACCGCACCCTGCTCCGCAAGCTGCAATACGAGGACTGCAGTAAAAGTCTTGGTAATGCTGTAAATGTAGCAGCACGCCTCTGGCATCATCGGCTGCATCGAGTCGATATCGGCATAGCCGCTGGCACCGTCCCATCGTCCCGCCCCTGCATCAATGACGCTTGCATTTGCACCGGGACATGGCGCAAAGAACTGCCAACGACTCAGTTGTTTTTGCAAAGCCTGTTGCAGGTCAGGACTCATGCTTCGTTTTCAAAACCCACAAGATGGAAAGCGATCAACAGCAGTCCGAGCAATCTTTATGATGGCGTGACATCGCAACGCGCATCGATTGCCGTACCACGCGCGCGCAAACCGAGTTTTTCGAGCAAGGCACGGTCTTCATCGACTTCCGGGTTGCCGGTGGTGAGCAATTTTTCGCCATAAAAAATCGAATTGGCGCCGGCGAGGAAGCACAGCGCTTGCACCGCTTCGCCCATCTGCCGGCGGCCGGCCGACAGCCGCACGCGCGCCTTGGGCATGGTGATGCGCGCCACCGCGATGGTGCGGACGAATTCGAGCGGATCGAGCGGATCGGTGCCGTGCAGCGGCGTGCCTTCGACTTGCACCAGATTGTTAACGGGAACCGATTCAGGATAAGGATCGAGGTTGGCCAGTTGTGCGATCAGACCGGCGCGCTGGCGGCGCGATTCGCCCATACCAACGATGCCGCCGCAGCAGACTTTGATGCCGACATTACGCACACGTTCCAGTGTGTTCAGACGATCTTGGTATTCACGGGTGGAAATGACGTCGCCGTAAAACTCGGGCGCGGTATCGAGGTTATGGTTGTAGTAATCGAGGCCGGCATTTTTCAATTTTTCCGCTTGGCCTTCACCGAGCATGCCTAGGGTAGCGCAGGTTTCCAGTCCGAGGGCTTTCACTTCGCGCACCATTTCCTCGACCTTTTCCAAGTCGCGGTCTTTCGGTTCGCGCCACGCTGCGCCCATGCAGAAACGGTTGGCGCCGTGCGCCTTGGCTTCGCGGGCGGCTTGCAGCACGGTTTCCAGCGGCAGCATTTTTTGCGCGGTGACGCCGGTGTCGTAGCGCGCCGCTTGCGGACAATAGCCGCAATCTTCCGAGCAGCCGCCGGTTTTGATCGACAGCAGCGTCGCCAGTTCGACTTCGCCGGGGTTGTGGTATTCGCGGTGCACTTGTTGAGCGCGGTACAGCAAATCGTTGAAGGGCAACGCAAATAGGGCGACGATGTCGTCCACCGGCCAAGTTTCGGCGTTGACCGGTTTGACGGGAGTTTGGAAGACGAGAGCTTGCGACGACATAAAAATCCTTTTTCAACTTTCAAACAAAATCAAAATCCATGCA
>JAFECY010000076.1 GCA_018241865.1 Pseudomonadota bacterium
GGACGATAGGGCGACCGGCTTCATCGCCGCGATATGCATCGCCACATCCTTGCCGACTTGCACATCAGCGCCGTCGAATTCGACGATCACGCCGATGCGGCTGCCGTGCAGGTAGGACACCAGCTTGGAAGCGGTTTCAAAACGCTTGAAGCGGCGGATCGACATGTTTTCACCGATCTTGCCAACCAAAGCGGCGCGCACTTCGTCAACGGTTTTGCCATCCAGAGGCAATGCCGACAGGGCAGCCACGTCGGCCGGATTTTTCTCGGCGGCCAGCTTGACGATGCTGTTGGACAGGCCGATGAAGTCGTCGTTCTTGGTCACGAAATCGGTTTCGCAGTTGACTTCGACCAGCGCGCCGACGCCGCCGGCGATGTACGCTGCCACCACGCCTTCGGCGGTAATGCGCGAAGCGGCCTTGGACGCCTTGCTGCCCAGCTTGACGCGCAGCAGTTCTTCAGCCTTGACCAGATCGCCTTCGGCTTCAGTCAGGGCTTTCTTGCATTCCATCATCGGCGCGTCGGTCTTCGCGCGCAGTTCGCCTACCAGTGCTGCGGTAATTGCCGCCATGTTGCTTCTCCTTACGATTGACGCCCGAGGGGCGTCACGTTAATCAGTTGAGGACAGAGTACCGCTACGCTTAACTCAGTCCCGCATTTCTATCTTGTTGGGGACAGAGTACCGCTACGCTTAACTCAGTCCCGCAATACATAAAACTAATTTAAAAAAAAGGGGCGAACCGCGGTTGCCCCTTGGTAGCCAAGAACGGCCGGCGTGGTTTACGCCTGCTCGTTGACCTCGACAAATTCGTCGGCACCGGCCTTGACTGCTGCCACCACATCATTGACGGCGTTGGCGCGGCCTTCCAAGATCGCATCAGCCACGCCGCGTGCGTACAACTGGATTGCTTTCGACGAGTCGTCATTGCCGGGGATGACGTAGGTCACGCCTTCCGGGGAGTGATTGGTATCGACCACGCCGATGACCGGAATACCCAGTTTGGCAGCTTCGGTGATGGTGCCCTTGTGGAAGCCAACGTCGATCACGAAGATCGCATCAGGAATGCCGCCCATGTCCTTGATGCCACCGATGGATTTTTGCAGTTTTTCCATTTCACGCTGGAACATCAGCGCTTCTTTTTTCGACAGCTTTTCGACGGAACCGTCGGCAACGGCGGCTTCCATGTCTTTCAAACGCTTGATCGAGGTCTTGATGGTTTTAAAGTTGGTCAACATACCGCCCAACCAACGCTGGTCAACGTAAGGCACGCCGGCGCGTTGCGCTTCAGCAGCGATGATGTCGCGTGCTTGGCGCTTGGTGCCGACCATCAGGATGGTGCCGCGATTGGACGCCAACTGGCGGATGTACTTCATCGCCTCCTGGTACATGCCCAGGGTTTTTTCCAAGTTGACGATATGGATCTTGTTGCGATGGCCGAAAATGAACGGAGCCATCTTGGGGTTCCAGAAGCGGGTTTGGTGACCGAAATGGATACCGGCTTCCAGCATTTCACGCATGGTGACTGACATGTTTTTCTCCAGGGTTAGGTCTGGAATCCACCCAGTAACTCGACCGGTTTAACGCCAGAAGAGCACCCTTGTCGGGCGGATTCGCGATTTACGAAAAAGTATTGCCCGGACACTGATCCAAGCAACCCGAGATTCTACCCCAAAATCGCCCTTTCTTTCAAGTCCGATCCATCATTCAACGGACGACGCATCCCCTCCTCGTCTATAATTGCCCATCAACCGACTATTTGTGCGCTTTTCATCGCCACACTGCAGGATTTGTCATGATTTCCATCAAAACCCCCGAAGACATCGCAGGCATGCGGATTGCCGGCAAGCTGGCCGCCGAAGTGCTGGATTTCATCACCCCGCACGTCAAGCCCGGCGTCACCACCGGCGAGCTGGATCGTTTGTGCCATGAATACATGGTCAATGTGCAGGGCACGATCCCGGCTCCGCTCAATTACTGTCCACCCGGCTATACCCCTTACCCCAAGGCAATTTGCACTTCCGTCAACGACGTGATCTGCCACGGCATTCCGGGCGACAAAGTTTTGAAAAATGGCGATGTCGTCAACCTAGACATTACTGTTATTAAAAATGGCTATCACGGCGACACCAGCCGCATGTTTTTCATTGGCGAACCTTCCATCTTGGCGAGAAGACTGACCGACATCACCTATGAGTGCATGTGGCTCGGCATCTCGAAAATCAAACCGGGCGCGCATCTGGGCGATATCGGCCACGTCATCCAGCAGCACGCAGAAAAAGCCGGCTACAGCGTGGTGCGCGAATTCTGCGGACACGGCATCGGCAAGGTTTTCCATGAAGAGCCGCAAGTTTTGCACTATGGCCGCCCCGGCACGCTGGAAGAGCTGAAAGCCGGCATGATTTTCACGGTAGAGCCGATGATCAACGCCGGCCGCCGCGACATCCGCGAAATGAACGACGGCTGGACCATCAAAACCAAGGATCGCAGCCTGTCGGCGCAATGGGAACATACTGTGCTGGTGACTGAAACCGGCTATGAAATCCTGACCGCCTCGCCGGGCATGCCACCACCACCAGCCTGCATCAAGGACACCACCCATCCCGTCGCAGCCTGAGTCTGAGCATGGCCACATCTGCGCTCACTCTCAAGACTCAGCTCAAGGCCGCTCACCAGGAAATCATCGCTGCCTACGAAGCGGATCGCAAGCCGGAAAACCTGCTCAAGCGCTTGCGTCAGAGCGTCGATGAGGCATTGACGCAAGCCTGGAAATCCTTCGCCCTGCCCGCCCACACCACCTTAGTCGCCGTCGGCGGTTATGGTCGCGGCGAGCTGTTTCCTTATTCCGATGTCGATGTGCTGATCCTGCTGGAATCCGCACCGGACAGCGCATTGCAAGCCAAGCTGGAAGAACTGGTGCAACTGTTCTGGGATGTGGGTCTGGAAATCGGCCACAGCATCCGCACCGTCGATGAATGCCTGTCGGAAGCGGCAGCCGACATTACAGTGCAAACGAGTCTGCTGGAAGCGCGCTGCGTCACCGGCAACCGTAAGCTGTTCCAGACTTTGAGCGAACGCTTCGATGCCGCGATGGATCCGCAAGCCTTCTTCCAAGCGAAAACGCTGGAAATGCGCCAGCGTCACGCCAAGTACGAAGACACGCCCTACAGCCTAGAGCCCAACTGCAAGGAAAGTCCGGGCGGCTTGCGCGATTTACAAGTCATCTTGTGGGTGGCCAAGGCAGCCAAACTAGGCGACTCTTGGCGCGAACTGGGGCAGCGCGGCCTCATCACCGCCACCGAAGCACAGCAACTGACTCGCACCGAGCGCGCCTTCAAAGATATCCGCATTCGCTTGCATATCCACACGCGCCGCCGCGAAGACCGGTTGGTGTTCGACGTGCAGACACCGATTGCCGAGACTTACGGCTACCAGACCACCGAAGCGCGCCGCGCCAGCGAATATCTGATGCAGCATTACTACTGGGCGGCCAAGGCAGCCACCCAGTTGAACACCATTTTGCTGCAGAACATCGAGGCGCAACTGTTCCCACAAGCGAGCCAGCCTCAAGTCATCAACGAACGCTTCAACGAAGTCAACGGCTTGATCGACATCGCCAGCGACAACATCTTTGACACCACGCCATCGGCAATGCTGGAAGTTTTCCTGCTGCGCGCTCGTCATCCAGAAATCAAAGGCATGAGCGCACGCACCCTGCGCGCCCTGTGGCATGCGCGCTTCAAAATCGACAGCCGCTTCCGTCGTGACCCCGCCAACCGCGCGCTGTTCCTGCAAATCCTGCAAACGCCGCAGGGGATTACCCACGCGCTGCGTGCGATGAATCAGACCAGCATCCTCGGACGTTACCTGCCGAATTTCCGCCGCATCGTCGGTCAGATGCAACACGATTTATTCCACGTTTATACGGTCGATCAACACATCTTGATGGTGGTGCGCAACCTGCGCCGCTTCACCATGACCGAGCATGCGCACGAATACCCGTTTTGCACGCAATTGATGGCTGATTTTGCCCAGCCTTGGTTGCTGTACATCGCCGCGCTGTTCCACGACATCGCCAAGGGGCGCGGCGGCGACCACTCTAAACTCGGCCGCGCCGACGCCCGCAAGTTCTGCAAGGAACACGGCCTGTCGAAAGAAGACACTGAACTGATCGTATTTCTAGTCGAGCAGCACCTGACCATGTCGCAAGTCGCGCAAAAGCAGGACTTGTCCGACCCGGACGTGATCCGCAACTTTGCCAAACTGATGAAGGATGCGCGCCATCTAACCGCGCTCTATCTGCTGACGGTGTCGGATATTCGCGGTACCAGCCCCAAAGTGTGGAACGCTTGGAAAGGCAAGCTGCTGGAAGATTTGTATCGTATGACGCTGCGGGTGCTGGGCGGCGAAGCGCATAACGCCGACCGCGAGCTGCAGAATCGTCAAGAAGAAGCACGGGCCTCGCTGCGATTGCACGGCCTGTCGGAAGACGCCCACCAAGCGCTCTGGAAACAGCTCGACGTCGCCTATTTTCTACGCCACGACGCCTCCGACATCGCTTGGCAAACGCGCGTCCTGTACGACAAAATCGACAGCCCCACGCCGGTAGTGAAATGCCGTTTGGCACCGATCGGCGAAGGCTTGCAAGTGACGGTGTACGTGAAAGATCAACCCGATTTGTTCGCGCGCATCTGCGGCTATTTCGACCGCAAAAATTTCAGCATCCTCGACGCCAAAATTCACACCACCAAACACGGCTACGCGCTCGACACCTTTCTCGTGACCGAAGCAGCGTTTGCCGACCATTACCGCGACATCATCAATCTGATCGAGCACAACCTGACGCATTTGCTGCTGTCGCACGAACCGCTGCCGCCGCCGGCCAAGGCGCGGCTGTCGCGGCTGTCGCGCACCTTTCCGATCACGCCGACGGTCGATCTGCGTCCAGACGAGCGCGGTCAGTATTATCTGTTGTCGGTTTCGGCCAACGATCGCACCGGCCTGCTGTACTCGATCGCCAATGTGCTGGCGCGCTACAAAATCAATCTGCACACCGCCAAGGTGATGACCCTCGGCGAACGGGTCGAGGACGTGTTCCTGCTCGATGGCCCGACGCTCTCGCAAGCGCGCAGCCAGATCCAATTGGAAACCGACTTGCTCGACGCCCTGCGTATTTGATTCACTTTATTCTATGACTGAACCGTTACGCCTATCCAAACGCATGTCCGAACTCGGCCTGTGCTCGCGCCGCGAAGCCGACGAATGGATCGCGCGCGGCTGGGTGCGAGTCGATGGCAAGGTCGTGTCGGAACTCGGCAGCAAGGTGCTGCCGCAGCAGCGCATCAGCGTCGAACGCCAGGCCAGCGCCGAACAATCGAAGCGCGTCACCATCCTCATCAACAAGCCGATGGGCTACGTCAGCGGTCAAGCCGAGGATGGCTACAAACCGGCAGTCGTGCTGGTCACACCGGAAAATCGCTGGAAAGAAGACACGTCGCCCACCCAGTTCCACCCCACCCAGTTGCGCAGCCTAGTGCCGGCAGGCCGGCTCGACATCGATTCGGTCGGCTTGCTGATCCTCACGCAGGACGGCCGCATCGCCAAACAATTGATCGGCGAAGACACGGCGGTGGAAAAGGAATATCTGGTGCGGGTGAAATACGGCAAACCGGGCAAGCTGCCGGATGCCGACCTGAAGCTGCTAAACCACGGCCTCGCGCTCGACGGCAAAAAGCTGCTGCCGGCCAAGGTGCGCTGGCAAAACGACGACCAGTTGAGCTTCGTCCTGCGAGAAGGAAAGAAGCGGCAGATCCGCCGCATGTGCGATGCGGTCGGCTTGAAAGTGCTGGGACTCAAGCGCGTCCGCATCGGACAAGTCAAACTCGGGAATCTGCCGCCGGGGCAGTGGCGTTATCTGGGTGAAAGCGAGCAGTTCTGAATCAGCAATGTATGAATGTGAACTGACCCTTTTTCAGTTCTCAAAACCGCCAATAAACCATGAAATTGGCGCCGATCTCTCTCGTGTTGCCTCCCGACATACTGACCTGTGCTGAGATTTTCGGACCGAAAGTAATTTGAGAGAATAGCTCCCAAACCGAGAGGGAGCAATGAAGAAGAGCCGATACAGCGACGAACAAATCGTCCGGATTTTGCGGGAAGCCGACA
>JAFECY010000077.1 GCA_018241865.1 Pseudomonadota bacterium
GCTTTCTTGCACCACATGGTGCGTAATATCATTGGTTCCCTGATTGTGGTCGGTAGCGGCAACCGCGAATCGGCATGGTTGGAGCAGGTACTGAAAGGACGAGATCGCAGCCATGCCGCGCCGACTTTTATGCCGGATGGTTTGTATCTGGCGAAGGTCGATTACGACCGCAAATGGGATTTGCCGCAAGAGGGCGGTCAGCCATTCTGGCAAGACCCGGCCTGAACATTTTTTCGGTGCTGCTCAGGTTTTTGCTGACTGGGCGATAATTGCGTTTCTTTCTCTGATTCTTTGGATGCATGAGCCATCGTACCCGAATCAAAATTTGCGGCCTGACCCGGCCGCAGGATGTCGAGGCTGCTGTGACAGCAGGCGCGGATGCGCTCGGTTTTGTGTTCTATGACAAAAGCCAGCGCTATGTGACGCCGCAGCAGGCACGCTCATTGATTCTCGCAATGCCGCCTTTTATATCGAGCGTCGGCTTGTTCGTCAACGCCACGGCGGACGAGGTTACTTCGGTGCTGGAACAGGCGCCGCTATCCCTGCTGCAATTCCACGGCGACGAGACTGCTGAGCAATGCGCTGCCATTGCAACGCAGGTGTGCCGCCCATTCATGCGGGCAGTGCGCGTCAAACCGGATATGACGCCGACCGATTTGATAAAATGCGAGCAGGATTATCGTGCTGCCAGCACATGGTTTTCGGGCTTGCTGCTCGATGCCTTCGTGGATGGTTATGGCGGCGGTGGAAAGGTATTCGATTGGTCTCTCATCCCAAAAGAACTCGCGCCTCGGCTCGTTTTGAGTGGTGGCTTGAACGCGCAAAACGCGACTGAAGCAGTGCGCGCCGTGCGCCCTTGGGCGGTTGATGTCAGTAGTGGCGTCGAAGCCGACAAGGGTATCAAGGATGCCGCCAAAATTCGCGCCTTCATCGAAGCCGTGCGCCAAGCGGATGCAGTTTAACTGCGCCTATCTACCGGAACCATGACATGAATGATTCTCGCGCCGCGCAAGCGGCTTCCTCCGATCAATACGACTTGCCCGATGCCAAAGGCCATTTTGGTCCTTATGGTGGCAGCTTTGTTTCCGAAACCCTGACCTATGCCCTGGCCGAACTGAAAGAGGCCTATGCCCATTACAGCAAAGATCTGGCATTCCTTGCTGAATTTGATTATGAACTGAAGCACTTCGTCGGTCGTCCCAGTCCGATTTATCACGCCAAGCGCTGGTCTGAGATTGCCGGTGGCGCGCAAATTTATTTCAAGCGCGAAGACTTGAACCACACCGGCGCGCACAAGATCAATAACGTCATCGGCCAGGCCTTGCTGGCCAAGCGCATGGGCAAACCGCGCGTGATTGCCGAAACCGGCGCCGGCCAGCACGGCGTCGCCACTGCCACCATCTGCGCACGCTTTGGTCTCGAATGCGTGGTGTACATGGGTAGCGAAGACGTCAAGCGCCAAGTTCAGAACGTCTATCGCATGGGGCTGTTGGGCGCGAAGGTGGTGCCAGTCGAATCAGGCTCGAAGACGCTCAAGGATGCGTTGAATGAAGCAATGCGCGATTGGGTCACCAATGTCGAAAACACGTTCTACATCATCGGCACGGTCGCCGGCCCGCATCCTTATCCGATGATGGTGCGCGATTTTCAGTGCGTGATCGGCGAAGAATGTATTCAGCAGATGCCCGAGTTGTCCGGTCGCCAGCCGGATTATGTGGTGGCGTGCGTCGGTGGCGGCTCCAATGCAATGGGGATTTTCCATCCCTACATTCCGTACAAGGATGTGCAGTTGATCGGCGTCGAAGCTGCCGGCGACGGCATCGATACCGATCGCCATTCAGCTTCGCTGACGCTGGGCTCATCCGGTGTGTTGCACGGCAATCGCACCTACCTGCTGCAGGACGCCAACGGTCAGATTATCGAAACGCACTCGGTCTCCGCCGGCTTGGATTATCCCGGCGTGGGGCCAGAGCATGCGTGGCTGAAAGACAGTGGCAGGGCGCAATACGTGACCATCACCGATGACGAGGCGATTGCCGCTTTTCATAATGCCTGTCGCATCGAAGGCATTATCCCGGCGTTGGAATCGAGTCATGCGCTGGCCTATGCCGCGAAATTGGCCGCCACATTGCCCAAAGATAAAATCGTTCTCGCCAACCTTTCCGGGCGCGGCGACAAGGATATGCATACCGTCCAAGAATGGGACAAAAAAGCTTAATCCTTGCCGGCTCAACCTACAAGATCACACAAACTATGTCCCGAATTTCCGCTACCTTTGCTCAGCTTGCTGCCCAAGGCAAGAAAGGCTTGATTTCCTTCATCACCGCCGGCGACCCCGCGCCCGATATGACCGTGCCGCTGATGCACGCCATGGTCGAAGGCGGCGTCAATGTCATCGAATTGGGTGTGCCGTTTTCTGACCCGATGGCCGAAGGGCCGGTGATTCAGCGCGCCTGCGAGCGGGCGCTCAAGTTCGGTGTCGGCATCCGTGATGTGATCGGCTATGTCCGCGAATTCCGCAAGGCCGACACCACCACGCCGGTGGTGTTGATGGGTTATGCCAATCCGATCGAACACATGGGCATCGATGCCTTCATCCAAGCCGCGAAAGAGGCCGGTGTCGATGGCAGCATCGTGGTCGATTACCCGCCAGAAGAGTGCGAAGAATTCGCGGCAAAAATGCAGGCCAATGGCATGGATCCGATTTTCCTGCTGGCCCCGACTTCGACCGAAGAACGCATTCAACAGGTGGCCCGGGTCGGCAGCGGATTTAGTTATTACGTGTCGCTCAAAGGTGTGACCGGTGCGCAAAATATTGATACTGCCGAAGTCGCCGAGCGGATTGCCACCGTGCGCCGTTACGTGAAATTGCCGATCGGGGTCGGTTTCGGTATCCGCGATGCCGCCACAGCCAAGTCGGTCGCCAGTGTTGCGGATGCCATCGTAATCGGCAGTCGCATCATTCAGGAGCTGGAAAATACGCCGCGTGAGCGGGCGGTGGAGGCGGTGCGGCATTTTCTGACCGGCATTCGTCGCGCCCTTGACGAATAGCAATGCGCCGTCGAGCGGCTATAATGCGGTTGCTTCCATGCCGCGCATTAAGATTATTGCAATTCGGCAATCAAAATTCATGAAAGAGACGCCATGAGCTGGCTTGAAAAACTCCTCCCACCGCGCATTCAGCGCAACGATTCGGCTTCCCGCAAATCGGTGCCGGAAGGTCTGTGGGTCAAGTGCCCCTCCTGCGAAGCTGTCCTATATCGCACCGATCTGGAATCGAACCTGCACGTTTGTCCGAAATGTGACCACCACATGCGCATTCGCGCCCGTGATCGCCTCGATGCTTTGCTGGATGCGGAAGGGCGTTACGACATCGGTCAGGAAGCTTTGCCGGTCGATACCCTGAAATTCAAAGACAGCAAAAAATACCCGGATCGCCTGAAGGCTGCGATGGAAGCGACCGGTGAAACCGATGCGTTGATTGTCACCGGCGGCGCCATCATGACCTTGCCGGTGGTGGTGGCTTGTTTTGAATTTGAATTCATGGCCGGCACGATGGGCTCCGTGGTGGGTGAGCGTTTTGTGCGTGGCGCGCAGATTGCGCTGGAGCAGAAGGTGCCCTTTATCTGCATTACCGCTTCCGGCGGTGCGCGCATGCAGGAAGGCTTGCTGTCGTTGATGCAAATGGCCAAGACCACCGCGATGCTGACCAAGCTGGCCGAAAAGAAATTACCCTTTATTTCCGTGCTCACCGATCCCACTACCGGCGGTGTGTCGGCATCGTTCGCCTTCATGGGCGACGTGGTCATCGCCGAGCCGAAAGCCCTGATTGGTTTCGCAGGTCAGCGTGTGATCGAAAATACCGTGCGTGAAAAACTGCCGGAAGGCTTCCAACGCGCCGAATTTTTGCTGCAAAAAGGCGCGGTAGATATGATCGTCGATCGCCGTCAGATGCGTGAGGAAATCGCCCGCGTATTGGCATTGCTGCAAAATCAGGCAGCGGAAGTTGTGGCCTAGGATTGTTTTAAGCGCCCGCTATTGCCGAATGAGCCCGAACCGCAACCAGGTTCGGGCTTTTTAATTTTCAGATCGTCCCCATAGTTTAGTTCATGCAAAATTCTTCCCGCACTTTAGCCGATTGGCTTGTTCACCTAGAATCCTTGCACCCGAAGACTATCGATCTCGGGTTGGATCGTGTAGCGCAGGTCAAGGATCGGCTCGGGATTACGTTTGCCTGTCCGGTCATCACCGTCGGCGGCACCAATGGCAAAGGATCTACCTGCGCCATGTTGGAGTCGATCTTGTTGCAGGCCGGTTATCGTGTTGGTTTGTATACCTCGCCGCATCTGCTGCATTTCAACGAACGTGCTCGCATGGGAGGCGAAGCGGTTGCCGATCAGAATTTGATCGCCCAGTTTGAAGCGGTGGAAGCCGTGCGCGGTGACGTGCCGCTGACGTATTTTGAATTCACGACATTGGCGATCTTGCGCTTGTTTGCTCAGTCCGGGCTCGATGTCGTCATTCTCGAAGTCGGCCTCGGCGGACGCTTAGATGCCGTGAATGTAATTGACGCCGATGTGGCTGTCGTCACCAGTGTGGATATCGACCATCAGGAATATTTAGGCGACACGCGCGAAAAAATCGGTTTTGAAAAAGCCGGCATTTTCCGCGCTGGCAAGGCGGCGGTGTGCAGCGATCCGGTGCCGCCACCATCTTTGATCCGGCATGCCGAAGCCATTGGCGCTGATCTGTGGCTGCTCGGGCGCGATTTCAATTATGCCGGTGACAAGCAGCAATGGAATTACGGCGGGCGCGGCCAGCGGCGCAATGCGCTCGGCTATCCTAGCTTGCGCGGTGCCAATCAATTGCTCAATGCTTGCGCCGCGCTGGCCGCGCTGGAAATTTTGCGTTTGCGCTTGCCGGTCGGCGCGCAGGAAGTGCGCACAGGCTTGGTGATGGTCGATCTGCCCGGCCGCTTTCAGGTCATGCCCGGTCGCCCGGTCGTGATCCTCGATGTCGGCCACAATCCACATGCGGCGGCGACGCTGGCGCAGAATCTCGACAACATGGGTTTTCATCGCTTTACCTATGCTGTTTTCGGTGCGATGCAGGACAAGGATATCGACGGCATCATCGCGCAATTGCAAGGCCGTATCGACCACTGGTGTCTGACGGATCTGCCTTTGCCACGCGCCGCATCCGCGCAAGTCATCGCGGAAAAACTTGCCGCTGCTGGTGTCAAACATGATGAGAGCGAGAATGCCGAATCCAGCATTGCCTGTTTCGCCACGCCTGCGGAAGCGTATGCAAATGCGCTGAAGAGAGCAGGGGAGAATGATAGAATTGCGGTTTTCGGTTCCTTCCTCACGGTTGCTGGCGTGATGGCAGCCCGGGGTTCCCGGCCACTACAGAATTGATCGCATGAGCTTGTTCTCGTTTCTCCGTAAAAACAAGCAAGAAACCGCAGCGGACGGCGGTGCATTTTCCTCTCGCGCTGAAACCGAATCGCAAACTTTGCGCGGTCGCGGCAAACGCAAATCTAGTCAGTCAGAAGAAGCAGTCGATCCGGTATTGCCGGAGAAAAAACGCGCACGCCGACGCTTAGTTGGTGCTATCGCCCTCGTGCTGGCGGCAGTGATTGGCTTGCCGATGATTTTTGACACGGATCCTAAACCGTTGTCCGACGACATCGCGATTCAAATTCCGTCCAAGGAAAAATCGCTGCAGATCGCACCGGTGGAAGCGCCCGTTGCTTCATCGACATCGGTTGTGCAGCCATCAGAACAGATCGCTGAGCCAGTTGAGGCCGCCAAGCCAGCGGCAGAACATGCCGTGAAAGCGGAAGCCAAGGCCGAGAAGATTGTTGAGAAACCGGTCGAAAAAAAATCTGAAAAGCTGGCCGTGACGGCGGAAACCAAACCGGCAAAGCACGACGCCAAACCCGAGACTAAACCGACGCCCCATAGCGATGATGGTGCACGTGCTTTGGCGTTATTGGAGGGAAAGTCTGAGGCTGCCGCCGATAAGAAACCGGCAACCGGCAAATACGCCGTGCAGGTGGCGGCGTTGGCTACCCAGGAAAAAATCAACGAATTGCGCGGCAAGCTGAGCGCGGCCGGCATTCAATCCTATACCCAGAAGGTGGCGACTGCATCCGGTGAGCGCACGCGTATCCGTGTCGGCCCGTTTGCAACGCGGGAAGAGGCAGAAAAAATGCGTAGCAAGCTAGTCAAGATGGGGCTAAACGGCACATTGGTGCCGCCGCCCAATTCTTGATGCGGGCTTGGCGTGACGATATTCGATTACCTAGTGCTGTTCATTCTGGCTTGTTCGATCATCATCAGCACATTGCGCGGATTGGTGAAAGAAATCTTGTCGTTGCTCGGCTGGATCGTTGCATTGGTCGTGGCGAATGCTTACGGCGTGGAACTGGCTCGCTTGTTGCCGGATACGCTGCCCGGCAATGCGACGCGCTTGATCGTCGCCTTCGTGGCTCTGTTTATTGGCGTAAGATTACTCATGGCATTGCTGGCGATGGCGCTCGATGCGTTAATCAACAGCAGTGGTTTGCGCTTGGCGGATCGCGGCCTAGGTGGCTTGTTTGGTTTGGCGCGCGGCTTGGTACTGGTGCTGGCCGGTGTGTTGGTGTGTGGTATGACCGGCATCCCGCAACAGCCATTTTGGAAAGAAGCCTTGCTGAGCCCGATGGCGGAAACGGCAGCGCGGACGGTCAAACCTTTTTTGCCGGGCTCGGTGGCGGCGTATGTGCGCTTTTAAGCAGGTGGCGGAACGCATTCGGGTTTCTGTGACCATTCAAGAATTTTGTATTCGTTGAGGAGTCCACCATGTGTGGCGTAGTCGGTGTCGTTTCCCATAGTCCGGTCAACCAGTTGATCTACGACGCCTTGCTGCTGCTGCAGCATCGCGGCCAAGATGCGGCGGGTATTGCGACCAGTCATGGCAACATGTTTTCCATGCACAAGGCGAACGGCTTGGTGCGTGACGTGTTCCGCACCCGTAACATGCGCTCGTTGCCGGGTAATGCTGGCATCGGCCAGTGTCGCTACCCGACGGCTGGCTCGGCCAGTAGCGAAGCCGAAGCGCAGCCTTTCTATGTCAACGCACCGTTTGGCATCACCCTTGCACACAACGGCAATCTCACTAACTGGGAACAGCTCAAGATCGAGATGTTCAAGAACGATCGCCGTCATCTCAACACCGATTCAGATTCGGAAGTCTTGTTGAATGTGCTGGCACATGAAATCCAGGAATCCACCAGCGGCTATTCGCTCGATCCGGCAGCCTTGTTCAAGGCAGTCAGTGTTTTGCACAAGCGCGTACGCGGCTCCTATGCCGTAGTGGCGCAGATCGCCGGCTACGGTTTGTTGGCTTTCCGCGATCCTTTTGGCATTCGTCCTTTGTGCATCGGTTTCAACGAGACGGCGAAAGGTCCTGAATACATGATTGCCAGCGAATCGGTCGCGCTGGAAGGCTTGGGTTTCCGTTTCTTGCGTGATGTGATTCCTGGCGAAGCCATCTTCATCGATCAGGAAGGCAAGCTGTACAACCAGCAGTGTGCCGACAACCCGGTGCTCAATCCTTGTGCATTTGAATTCGTCTATCTGGCTCGTCCGGATTCCGTCATCGACGGCGCATCGGTTTATGATGCCCGTTTGAAAATGGGCGAATACTTGGCGGACAAAATTCAGCGTCAGTTTTCTGCCGGCGACATCGACGTGGTGATGCCGATTCCCGATTCTTCGCGTCCGGCCGCTATGGAACTGGCGAGCAAACTCAACCTTGGTTACCGTGAAGGTTTCATCAAAAACCGCTACATCGGCCGCACTTTTATCATGCCGGGGCAGGCCGAACGCAAAAAATCGGTACGTCAGAAACTGAATGCGATCGGTGCTGAATTCAAAGGCAAGAGCGTGTTGCTGGTTGACGATTCCATCGTGCGCGGCACCACCAGCCGCGAGATCGTGCAGATGGCGCGCGATTCCGGCGCCAAGCGCGTGATCTTCGCTTCCGCTGCGCCACCGGTGAAATTCCCCAATGTGTATGGCATCGACATGCCGACCCGCAATGAGCTGATTGCACACGGCCGTACTGAGGAAGAAATCTGCCGCGAGATTACTGCCGATGCGTTGGTGTATCAGGATGTCGAAGCACTCAAGCGTTCGATCTCCGATGTCAACCCGATCCTGCAGCGTTTCGAGGCTTCTTGCTTCGATGGCGTATACGTTACCGGCGATATTTCGCGCGATTATCTTGATCGTATCGAGTATGCGCGCAGCCATCCAAAATCGCAGGGTGATGATGAGGCGCGTTCGCAGTTGAATCTTAACTTGGCACAGGTGGACTAGGTCTGCATGGGCGGCTCGCGACGATACAGGAAAGTATGATGTCGCCTCCTACTGTCGCCGATGCCTTGGCCGGCGCGCGCTATTTGCCGCCGGCTGCAACGAATGCCAAGACAGTTTTACTGGTCGGCGCTGCTGGCCGTCTCGGCGAACGTGTCTTGGTACGTTTGCTGGGCACTGCCGAATATCGACGCGTCTATGTGATGGCGGAAGATGCCATGCAATCCACCGAGCCGAAACTGGCGCCGCTTGTTTCGACTGAATGGGATCATCCAATCGATCATGTGATTGCCGTGGTGAGTGAGGATGCCTCTGCGGGATCGACTATTTTTTGCAAGCGCACGGAAATTTATTCGTCGTTGCAGCCTGCGGAAGTCATGCCGCTGGCTCGACAGGCAGCCAGCCTTGGCGTGTCGCGTTTTGTGCTGGTGACGCCGACCGATGTATTCTCCCAGCCATCGGCAGTTTACGCACAAATTGCCAACTTAATGGAAGTGGAATTGCATCAGATCGGATTTCAATCTCTGCTGCTGGTGCGGCCATCTGATAGCGAAGTACGCCGGTGGCATGGGACTTTGGGTGAACGTATGGTTCATGTGTTGGTGAATACCATGGCAGGTTTGATGGTTGGTGCGAAACATGCGCCGCTTTCGCTGGATAAGACGGCGCGCGCAATCGTACATGCCGTCCTAGATGCGCCACTTGGCATCAACGTCATCGAGCATGCGCACCTGCATCGATTGTGTTGATCGTTGAAAAATGTGAATATTGATTATGAGCGACCCAAAAAAATACGGTTTTACTACCACCATCCTGCATAGCGATCGACAAAAGCCGATCGAGCACGGTTCTCTGCATAAGCCCATCCATACCGCCGTTGCTTTCGGCTATCAGGACGCACGCGAGCTGGCGGAAGTCTTTCAAGGCAAGAAATCCGGTTATCGTTATGGTCGCCAAGGCAATCCCACGGTGGCAGCGTTGGAGGACAAGATCACTGGTATGGAGCAGGCAGCCGCAACGATTTGCTTCGCCACGGGCATGGCGGCTATCGGCGCACTCACGCAAGCTTTGCTGCGCGCGGGCGACCATGTGGTGTCGTCCGCCTTCTTGTTCGGCAATACCAACAGCCTGTGGCAAACCGTCACGCAACAAGGCATCGATGTGTCCTTCGTCGATGCGACGGCGGTAGCCAATGTCGAGGCGGCGTTGACGCCAGCTACGCGCATCGTGTTCGTGGAAACCATCGCCAATCCGCGCACGCAAGTGGCGGATTTGGCGCGTATCGGCGAGCTGTGTCGCCAGCGTGGCATACTTTACGTCGTCGATAACACCATGACCACGCCTTACTTGTTTCGACCGAAGGATGTGCATGCGGGACTGGTGGTCAATGCGCTGACCAAAGCCATCGGCGGTCATGGCAATGCGCTGGGCGGCAGTCTGACCGATACGGGTTTGTACGATTGGGCGCGTTACCCGAATATTTTCGATACTTACAAACGCTATCCGACGCCGCAATGGGGCATGGCGCAAATCCGTGCCAAGAGTTTGCGCGATTTCGGTGCTTCGTTGTCGCCGGAATCGGCGCATCATCTGGCCGTCGGTGCGGAAACCATGGCTTTGCGCATGGAGCGCGAATGCGCCAACGCGCTGGCGCTGGCGCAGATGCTGGAAGCCGACGAGCGCGTGGCGGCGGTGCATTATCCCGGCTTGCCTTCGCATCCGCAACATACGTTGTCGCGCGATCTGTTCAGCGCGTATGGTGGCTTGTTCAGTTTCGAGCTGAAGGAAGGAATCGATTGCTTCGATTACATGAACAGGCTGAAACTGGCTGTCCCCGCCAGCAATCTGGGCGACACCCGCACCTTGGTTATTCCAGTAGCGCACACGATTTTCTACGAGATGGGACCGGAGCGGCGCGCTAGTATGGGCATTGCGGAATCGCTGATCCGGGTCTCGGTCGGTATCGAAGATACCGCCGATTTGCTGGAAGATTTCAAGCAGGCGTTCTGAAATGTTGGCGGTTAAGGCAATAGGCTTTGCGCCATCGGCTGTGTCAGTTCCTGTACGCGTTTTGCGCCGGCAAATGACTTGAAGCGTTCCAGCAAGCGTTGTGGTTCGGATTCCGTGATGAGCAGCGTTGCCTGTTCCGGTTTGAGAAAACCTTGCCGCACCGTGTGCGCAAGAAAACCGAGCAAGCCATCGTAGAAGCCATCGACATTCAGCAGACCGATCGGCTTATCGTGCAAGCCGAGTTGCAGCCAAGTGTAAGCCTCGAACAATTCTTCCAGCGTGCCGATTCCGCCCGGCATAGCGATGAAGCCATCTGACAGTTCCGCCATCAAGGCCTTGCGTTCGTGCATATCCTTGACGACGTGCAGCTTGCTCAAACCATGATGGCCGACTTCTTTGCTCATGAGCGCTAGGGGAATGATGCCGGTGACTTCGCCGCCGAGGCGCATGACTTCGTCGGCAATGACGCCCATCAGGCCGATATTGCCGCCGCCATACACTAGGGCGATACCATCCTTGACCATTGCCGCTGCCAACTGACGTGCGAGGTCGGCATAGATTGTTTGCGTGCCGAGGGAGGAGCCACAATAGACGCAGATGGATTTCATGCTGCTTAGCATACCATCGCAACTAGACAGGGGTGCCCAGGATTTCTGCCATCACCATCGCCTGCGTTGTCGGATGAAAGGCGAGGGCGACATGTCCGATGCCGCTGACCGCTAGATTGCGGGCACCGCTCAGGCAGGAGGAAGTTTGGGGCGAGACGATATTGTCGTGATGTGAATAGATATTGACGAACAAGGCGTAGTGCGCGGGGCTTTCCTTTTCTGCCAACTGGCGCAACCAACTGTGTGGATGATCGTCCGTGCAACGCATTTGATCGCTGTTTTTGCCGATGCCGATTTCCGCCAATCCGGTGCCATGATGCGGTACGCCTAGCGTGATGACTTTGGCGATATGCGCCGCGCCATGTACACACAGGTAGGCGCGTGCCACCAACCCGCCCATGCTGTGCGCGACGATGATGATTTTTTCCTGTCCTGACTCGCGGCGCAAGATGTCGATAGCGGCATGCACAGCCGGAAGGTAATCGTCGATACTTCCGAAAACAGGTTCCAAATCGATCGCATGATGGGTGATGTGCTTGGCGGATAAGCCGCGTCCCAGATGATGCCAGTAGCCGCTGTTGCAACCATAGCCGTGGATGAGCAAGACGGGCAGAGAGGGCGTGTCGGCAAAATTTTTTCTGGAAACGGAAAAGAAGGGCATGTACCAAGACGAGGTCAGCATGCTCGACTTGAATTCGCCGGCAAACAATCTGCATGTCTGATACCAGCGCAAAGCATGTTGCTCGGGTGTCGCGCTGCGATGTCGCCACGCCATCAGGAAATTATTGGCAGTAATCAGCAAGCGAACCAGAAAGACGCTGCCTACACCGAGCAAAGCGGCTTGCCAAGGCGTGATGGCAGGAAGCAGGTGATACATGGCAAGGCCGATACCGATTGCGGCGGCAAGCTGGATCAGCAATAACAGCCTAGTCAGTCGGGCAACCATCAAGCGATACGATCCCGAAAGGATGAAGGGCGGGTCAGTCAGCCGATTTCGCGGGCGTGGCGGGCGTAGTCGGCACGGGTAGATGGTAAGTCACCAATCGTGTTCCGGCCAGCCGGTCATGTAGAAACTGGCGATTCTTGTCCAGCAAGATGGTGGCAGCCCAGAGTGCCATGCCGAGCAGCGGCAGGCCGATGCTGGCCCAGGTTTTCAAACCCCATGCTGCATCCAGCGCCAGCGCCGGTAGAAACCACATCCAGCACAGCAGATAGCGAGCGATGGCGCGTCCGAGTGAAACCGGGCCGCCATTGGCGCTGACCAATTTGATTCGCCAGGTTTTCATGGCGAGGGTCTGGCCACTACGTCGCCAGAAATAAACGAAATATAGTCCTAATACTAGGAACAGCCAGGCTTGCAATCCATGCTTTAGGTACAGGGCGTGTCTTTGTTGCAGCAGGGTGGAAAAAATCCAAGCAGCGAAAAACACCACGCCGAATAGCAGTAAAGATTCGTAAAGCATGCTGGCGAGCCGGCGTTTCAGGGGCGGGGTAGTCAGCGGGGTAAGCGGATTATTCAACGGCATCAAGGCAGATTAGGGAGGGGACGCAGAGGCGGCAGGGGTTGGCAAGGGTGCAGGCGCCGGGGCGTTGGTTGCGGGCACGGCTGATTGCGGTGGTACGGTCGGTGCGGGCACAGGCGGTTTGGTCACGGGTGCCGACTTGGTGTTTTTCGACCCGGTGGCGCGCGGTAGATTGGCGACGTGCTTTTTCTTTTCAGCGTCGGCCGCGAGCTTTTTCTTTTGTTCGTCCGGCAATTTTTTGTATTGCTCCCATTCGGCGTTTTTCTGACTGGGATTGAGTTTTCTGGTGCGCGCATAGCTTTCTCGGGCAATGCGGCGCTGCTCGGGTGTCAATTTGACCCATTCGCGCATCCGATCTTGGATGCGTTGTTGTTCATCAGGCTTCATTTTCGGATATTTTGCCGCCAATTCCAACCATTTTTTCTTGCGTTGCGTATCGAGCTTATTCCATTCTGCAGCGAGCGGCGACAGAATTTGTTGTTGTGCCGGAGTTAATTCCAACCACGAAGATTTGCCGCTGGAAACGGCAGGGGGACTGTTTTTATTCGTGGTCGTTGCTGGTGTGGCTGGGGCGGCATGCGCGCCGACCAGTGTTTGTAACAGGAAAAATA
>JAFECY010000078.1 GCA_018241865.1 Pseudomonadota bacterium
CCACCGCCACGCCGACATCCGGCTTGGCTTTGTCGTCGCGCTCGACCAGTTCGATTTTGCGACCGCCGACACCACCAACGGCGTTGATTTCCTTGACCGCAATACGCAGGGCGGCACGCACGCTCACGCCCATTTCGGCCGAACCGCCGTCATAAGTGCAATTCATGCCGATCTTGATCGGACCGCCGGTAAATGATTGCGCGAAGGCGGTGGAAAGCGAGACGGCGACAATGCCAGCGGCCAGCAGGAAATTCTTGGTCATGGGTGCCCCTTTATGATTGTGATGATGAACCGATGCAGCCGCCGACGAAGCGGCAACGTCCGTGCAGTGTATTCCAATGAGGCAACCATATCTTGGTTTTTCAAAACACGACGGCCATTTTTTATCAAAATACGACAGAGTATTGAACGATTTAACTTTGCTGCATAGCAGCGAATCAGTTCGACTCTTATCAGTTCGACTCTTATCAGTTCGACTCTTTAATCAATCGCCCCGAATCGGCCTGAATCGGCCGTGCATTCATGGGATAGAGCCGCGAAAAAATGGCGATCTGTTGCGCCGACAAGCGTATCGGCTCTTTCATCACCAGCCACAATACGCCTTCGCTGCAGGGCGGTGTGGTGAGCGAGCCCATGTAGGTGTAATAGTCGCGCCGTGCCGGCAGCAACTGGGATGGATCGAATTCGATGGTCGGCCGCACCGGCTCGTTTTTTTCCAGCGGCAGATTGTTCCACACGCTTTGCACCGCCGCGTTCGCCTCGCCTTCTTCGATCAACAAGGCCACCACCGCCAGCCGCCCTTCCGCATCTTTGTGCACCAAATGCACCACCATAGCAAAACTCTTGCCGTTGATGCGCTCCTCGGAAGGCCGGTGAAAATGGAACTGCACCAACTCGTAAGTCCGGCCAGTGATCGTGATGCGATTGCCGCCGGCAACACCGACCTGCACCGTGTGGCCGTTGTTCACCACGCTGAACGGCCCCGGTCGATAATCGAAACGAATCGGCTCCAGATCGAGCCGCATGCCATCGCGGATATCAATCGGTGATTGGCGTGCGCCGGTGGCGCATTGGGCCCAGTCTGGATTCAGCTTGCCCCATTGCGCGGGGCCGGCCTCGCCCTCGTAATCCCAGTGCGCGGCATGGGTCGCGACTCGCGCTGCCTCCTTGCTCGCGTCAGTTTGCGCCACCCGCGCCTTGCGTACGGTGGCGTGATTGTTGCGACCATTGCGCGCATTGCCACCATTGGCACTGCGTGTTTCCTGCGCCGCGCGCACCGCCTGTTTTTGCCGCACGGCCGTGACCCGTTCGGCAATCTTCGCGGCCAAATTCTGCATATTTTTCTCGTCTTCCGCATCGGAAACCGCTGGTTTTTTCGATGTGGTCTGCGTCTGCTTCGCTGTCTCTTTGATGGCGTCAACGACTTTGGCGGCCGCGTGCGGCGCCGATGCAGAGGCCGTAGCGCTGGCGGCAGCCGGGGTGGATGCGACCGCATCAGCGCTACCCGCAGCCGCAGCAGATGCAGATGCAGATGCCGAGGCGGAAGCGGCAACCGTCGAAGCCGCCGAAGCCGGTGTGACCGCCGCCGCTGCGCTGGCGGCAGGTGCAATTTTGCCCTTGGTCGCTGCCTCCATGTCGGCCGGCGACGGCAGCTTAATCAGCGGATCAGCGGCATGTGCTTGCAAGAACACAAACATACCCGCTAAGGCAAGGAATCGGATAGACATGACGTTATACATTTGGTAGGGCTGTCTTTCGTATTACGGCTGCTAAGCATTGAACTTGAATGGCGCAATGTGTGCATAGCGAGATGGATCGCATTTGCTCGGCCAAGAACCCCGTCCGCTACGGTAGAATGCCTTCAACCCTAACCCCATCCATCCTTGCAGCCTCCATGAGCACCGCACCCGACGCCCACCCCGCCTCCTCCAACTTCCTCAAAGGCATCATCGAAGCCGACCTCGCCGCGGGCAAGTACGCCGACCGCCACGACCAAATGGCGCACCCGCTGCCGGCCGTGGTCACCCGCTTCCCGCCGGAGCCGAACGGCTACCTGCACATCGGCCACGCCAAATCGATCTGCCTCAACTTCGGCCTGGCGCGCGACTACGCCGGCCGCTGCCACATGCGCTTCGACGACACCAACCCCGAGAAGGAAGAACAGGAATACGTCGATACCATCCTCGACAGTGTCAAGTGGCTCGGCTTCTCCTGGAACCACGACAACCGCGAGCACCTGTACTACGCCAGCGACTACTTCGACAAGTTCTACGCCATCGCCGAATACCTCATCAGCGCCGGCCACGCCTACGTCGATAGCCAGTCCGCCGATGAAATGCAGAAGAATCGCGGCAACTTCGGCGAGCCCGGCAAGAACTCCCCTTTCCGCGATCGCCCCGTCGCTGAATCGCTCGATCTTCTTTACCGCATGAAAGCCGGCGAATTCAAGGATGGCGCACACATCGTGCGCGCCAAGATCGACATGGCCTCGCCCAACATGAACCTGCGCGACCCGGCCATCTACCGCATCCGCCACGCGCACCACCACCGCACCGGCGACGACTGGTGCATCTACCCGATGTACGACTACGCACATCCGCTGGAAGACGCGATCGAAAACGTCTCGCACTCCTTCTGCACGCTGGAGTTCCAGGACCACCGTCCTTTCTATGACTGGGTGCTGGAACGCGCAGCCGAAGGCGGCTTCTTCAAAAAGCCCTTGCCGCAACAAATCGAATTCGCGCGCCTGAACCTCACCTACGCCGTCACGAGTAAACGAAAACTCCTGCAAATGGTCCAGGAAAAAATCGTCGATGGCTGGGACGACCCGCGCATGCCCACCATCGTCGGTCTGCGCCGGCGCGGCTACACGCCGGAATCGATCCAGTTGTTTTGCGATCGCATCGGTGTCTCCAAGTCCGATTCATGGATCGACATGAGCACGCTCGAAGGCGCACTGCGCGACGACCTCGACGCCAAAGCCCCGCGCGCCACCGCCGTGCTGCGCCCGCTGAAACTCATCATCGACAACTTCCCCGACGAACTGCAAGTCGAATGCAGCGCCCCGGTGCATCCGCACCACCCCGAGCGCGGCAACCGTTCCTTCCCCATCACCAAGGAACTGTGGATCGAAGAAGAAGATTTCATGGAAGCGCCGAGCAAGGGTTACTTCCGACTCTACCCCGGCAACAAGGTGCGCCTGCGCTACGGCTACGTGGTCGAATGCACCGGCTGCACGAAAGACGATGCAGGACGGGTGATAGCCGTGCACTGCACCTACTTCCCCGACAGCAAATCAGGCACCGAAGGCAGCGCCAACTACAAGGTCAAGGGCAACATCCACTGGGTCAGCAGCACGCACGCGCTGCAAGCCGAAGTGCGGCTGTATGACCGCCTGTTCACCGATGCAAACCCGGATGCAGGCGGCAAGGATTTCAAGGCAGCGCTGAATCCGAATGCGAAGGAAGTGATCACCGCTTATCTGGAGCACGGCATGAAGCACGCGCTGCCGGATGAAAAATTCCAGTTCGAGCGGCATGGGTATTTTGTGGCGGACCGGGTGGATTCGAAGCCGGGAGTGCCGGTGTTTAATCGGGTGGTGACGTTGAAGGATAGTTGGGGGAAGTAGCCAATGATCAGCCGTATCCACAACCCATATTCAAATGGCTACAATAAATCGAATTACTGAACAAGGAGGTCGTCCAAATGAGCGCCATACTTGACGAAATCAAGCAGCTAGACTTTGCCGAACGCATCCAGCTGGTTGAAGACTTGTGGGACAGCGTGGCGATGCAAGCAACCGAATTGCCACTGACGGAAGCACAACGCGTGGAGCTGGATCGTCGACTCGCAATGCATCAAGCCAATCCCGGGCGCGGCGTCACCTTAAGCTGCATTGCAGAAAAACTAGGCATTGCCCTGTGAGCTTCCGCGTAGAGTTCGCGCCGGCAGCCGAAGCAGAAATTATCGATGCTTTCAATTGGTACGAACAACAATCCTTCGGCTTGGGCGGCGAATTTCTCCGCGCCGTAAAACAAAGCGAAGCAGCGCTGTCGCGCAATCCACATCTGTACCAAATCCTTTACAAAGAAATTCGCCGCACGTATTTGCGCCGATTTCCTTATGCGCTCCACTACCTTATCGAAGATGATTCCGTGCTCGTTCTGGCTTGTTTTCATTTTCGACGCGATCCGAAAAAATGGTCGTGATTGAATTGGGCGAAATGCAGGAATGTTCGAACTGACCTCGAACTCCACTTTGTAAAATCGCGTATATATTGTCGTAAAAATGAGGCAATGAATTTGATACCGACGGAGCAAATCACCGAAATGCTGGTGGCAATCGCTCGGACTCGCAGCTTATCCGAGATTCTCGATCACCTTGCACGCGCGCTTGATGCCGTATCCGGCGTCGATGGATACTGGATCAATCTCTTAGATGCGTCCGGCGAGAATTTGCGCTGCATGAAAGTCCGTCTCATGCCGGAATTCCATGAGCTGGAAAAAAGTTATACCGGTCAGTCCGTCAAGCTGTCCGATTCTCAGTTCATTTCCCGCACGCTTTCCTCGCGTACGCTTCAGCGTCTGACGCTCGACAATGCCAACGAGAGCGAACAGCACGTCTTGCACTACTGCAAAGCGCAGTCGTTGCTCGGCTTACCGATCCACGATCCAGATATGCCGGAAGAAGCGCCGATCGGCGTATTGGTTTTAATGGAAAAAATCGGCGGTCGAATCGACGCTGCGCCGCCAGTCGTGCAACGTCTCATGGATGTGTATTACCCCGGCCTGACCAACTGGCTCAAACTGCATCATTTAGTGGAATTGCACCGCGAAGCACACTCCGAAGTCACTGCCAATCGCCGTTGGCTCAATTTTATTCAAGAGCTGAGTGACCTGACTTCTGTCGATAAAATTTATCAACTGTTCAGCGCTGAGCTATTCCATCAGCTAAAGTTTGAAATCGCGGTATTTGTCACGATGCAAGACCAGCGGTTTACGCTGGACAAAATCGTCGGCGCAACGCCAGAAATGCAAAAAATCGCC
>JAFECY010000079.1 GCA_018241865.1 Pseudomonadota bacterium
CAAAGCTTTCCTCGCCGTCAATGGGGGGCAGGGCGCCGCCTCGGCGCGCGTGCGCGAACTGGTCGAGCAATTGACCGATAGCGTGGTCACCGCGCTGGTGCGTCGCCAGCCGGCCGGCGGCACTTTTCATATCGAAGATGTGCAGGATCAGGTCGAATTGGCGCTGATGCGCTCCGGTGAACACGATGTCGCTCGCGCCTACGTGTTGTACCGCGCCAAGCGCATGGAAGAGCGCGCCCAGCAGCAAGCCGCTAAACCGGTGGCCACCGCCTCGGTGCAACTGCATGTGATCGAAGGCGGCCAACGTCGTCCGCTCGATATGGAACAGGTGCGCAGCATGATTTTGTCTGCTTGCGCTGGCTTGGAAAAACATGTCGATGGCGATGCCATTTTGGCTGAAACCATCAAGAATTTGTACGACGGCGTGCCGGTCGAGGAATTGCATAAATCCGCCATCTTGGCCGCCCGCGCGCTGATGGAAAAAGATCCGGCCTACAGCACCGTCACCGCCCGTTTGTTGATGCACACCATCCGCAAGGAAGTGTTCGGCAAAGAAGTCGCGCAAGCCGATGCGCCGGCCGCATATTTGGAGTACTTCCCACGATTCATCAAAAAAGGGATCGACGCTGACTTGCTCGATCCCAAGCTCGGTCAGTTCGACCTGAAAAAATTGGCTGAAGCATTGCAGCCGGAACGCGATCTGCAGTTCGGCTACCTAGGTTTGCAAACCCTGTATGACCGCTATTTCTTGCATATTCGTGATACCCGCATTGAAATGCCGCAGGCATTCTATATGCGTGTGGCGATGGGCTTGGCGCTGAACGAAATCGATCGTGAAACTCGTGCGATCGAGTTCTACAATTTGCTGTCGAGTTTCGATTTCATGAGCTCGACACCGACTCTGTTCAATTCTGGCACCTTGCGTTCGCAACTGTCGTCCTGCTATCTGACCACGGTAGCCGATGACCTCGACGGCATCTACGAAGCCATCAAGGAAAATGCGCTGCTGGCTAAATACGCCGGCGGCCTTGGTAATGATTGGACCCCGGTTCGTTCGCTCGGTGCGCATATCAAGGGCACCAATGGCAAGTCGCAAGGGGTGGTGCCCTTCCTGAAAGTGGTCAACGACACCGCCGTCGCGGTCAACCAAGGCGGCAAGCGCAAGGGCGCGGTGTGTGCGTATTTGGAAACTTGGCACATGGATATCGAGGAGTTTCTCGATCTGCGCAAAAACACCGGCGATGATCGCCGCCGCACCCATGACATGAATACCGCCAACTGGATTCCAGACATGTTCATGAAGCGCGTGATGGAAAAAGGCGAGTGGACCCTGTTTTCGCCTTCCGACGTGCCCGACTTGCACGACAAATTCGGCAAGGCTTTTGAGCAAGCCTACCTTGGCTACGAAGCCAAGGCGGCCAGCGGCGAATTGAAGCTGTTCAAGAAAGTGCAGGCGCTCGACCTCTGGCGCAAGATGCTGTCGATGTTGTTTGAAACCGGCCATCCTTGGATCACTTTCAAAGATCCGTGCAATCTGCGCTCGCCGCAGCAGCACGTTGGCGTAGTGCATAGCTCCAACCTATGCACCGAGATCACTCTGAACACCAACGATTCCGAAATCGCGGTCTGCAATCTCGGTTCGGTCAATCTGCCGGCGCATATGAAAGAGGGCAAATTGGATCACGCCAAGCTGCAAGGCACCATCCGCACCGCCATGCGTATGCTGGATAACGTGATCGACATCAATTACTACGCAGTCAAGAAAGCACGTGATTCCAACCTGCGTCACCGTCCGGTCGGTCTCGGCATCATGGGCTTCCAAGACTGCCTGCACATGATCCGCGTGCCCTACGCTTCGAGCGATGCCGTTGAATTCGCCGACCGCTCGATGGAGGCTGTCTGCTACTACTCTTACTTGGCCTCGACCGAGTTGGCGGAAGAGCGCGGCCGTTACAGTTCTTACCCGGGTTCGTTGTGGGATCGCGGCATCCTGCCGCAAGATTCCCTGAAATTGCTGGCGGAAGAGCGCGGCGGCTATCTGGAAGTCGATACCAGCGAAACCATGGATTGGCCGGCTCTGCGCGCCCGTATCAAGCAGTACGGCATGCGCAACTCCAACTGCGTGGCGATTGCCCCGACCGCGACCATTTCCAACATCATCGGCGTCTCGGCTTGTATCGAACCGACGTACCAGAACCTGTACGTCAAATCGAATCTGTCTGGTGAATTTACCGAGATCAACGAGTATCTGGTGCGCGATCTCAAAGGCCGCGGCCTGTGGGACGAAGTGATGGTTTCCGACCTCAAGTATTTCGACGGTAGCTTGGCCAAGATCGATCGCATCCCGCAAGATTTGCGCGACATCTACGCCACCGCCTTTGAAGTCGAGCCGAAATGGCTAGTCGAAGCCGCTTCGCGCCGCCAGAAATGGATCGACCAAGCGCAATCGCTCAATATTTATATGGCGGGTGCGTCTGGCAAAAAATTGGATGAAACCTACAAGCTGGCTTGGCTGCGCGGTCTGAAGACCACTTACTACCTGCGTACTATCGCCGCCACCCACACCGAGAAATCGACTTCCAAGGCTGGTGCCTTGAATGCGGTTTCTGCCGATGGCGGTCTCGGCGGCGGCATGGCGGCGTCCGGCGGCTTTGCCGCCGACCCGATTCCGGCGCAAGACCTGGCCGGCCCGGCATGCACCATGCGCCCGGGCGATCCGGGTTTCGAGGAATGCGAAGCCTGCCAGTAATCAATCAGTGAAGCGCGACCTTGTTAAGCAAGGTCGCTGACTTCAGCACACAATCATGTCATCCGGGTCTCCCCGGAATCAGAAAAACGAGGATCACATGCTCTCTTGGGATGAAGAAGCCACTGCCGCACCGCAGCCGCGCCTGCAACCGGTTCCCCCCCCCACGTCTCGGCCGCAAGCCACCGCTTCGCTGCAAGACGTGGCACTGAATCCAACCTTGGTCGCCCGCCCGGATGCCATCGTTGGTGGTGCCGAACGTCGCGTCAATGCCGCCGACAAGCGCATCATCAACGGCCAAACTGACGTCAATCAACTGGTGCCGTTCAAGTACAAATGGGCTTGGGACAAGTACCTAGCCGGCTGCGCCAACCATTGGATGCCGCAAGAAATCAACATGCAGCGCGACATCGAGCTCTGGAAAAATCCGAACGGCCTGACCGAGGATGAGCGTCGTTTGGTCAAGCGCAACCTCGGTTTTTTCGTCACCGCCGACTCGCTGGCCGCCAACAATATCGTGCTCGGCACCTATCGCCACATCACCGCACCGGAATGCCGTCAGTACCTGCTGCGTCAAGCGTTCGAGGAAGCGATCCACACGCACGCGTATCAATACATCGTCGAGTCACTCGGCTTGGATGAAGGCGAGATTTTCAACGCTTACCACGAGGTTGAGTCGATCCGCGACAAGGACGAGTTCCTGATTCCCTTCATCGACACGCTGACCGATCCTTCCTTCACCACCGGCACGCTTGAGAATGACCAGAAGCTGTTGAAGTCGCTGATCGTTTTCGCCTGCCTGATGGAAGGCCTGTTCTTCTATGTCGGCTTCACCCAGATACTGGCGCTCGGTCGGCAGAACAAGATGATGGGCGCAGCGGAACAGTACCAGTACATCCTGCGCGACGAGTCGATGCACTGCAATTTCGGAATCGATTTGATCAATACGGTGAAGATGGAGAACCCGCATTTGTGGACGCCGGAATTCCGCGAAGAGATCAAAGCGTTGTTTTTACGTGCAGTGGAGTTGGAATATCGCTACGCTGAGGATACAATGCCGCGAGGAGTGCTAGGTTTGAATGCACCAATGTTCAAAGGCTACTTGCGATTCATCGCAAACCGCCGCGCTCAACAGATTGGTCTCGATACGCTGTTCGCACAAGAAGAAAATCCATTCCCGTGGATGAGCGAGATGATCGATCTGAAAAAGGAACGAAACTTTTTCGAGACCCGCGTAATCGAATACCAAACCGGTGGTGCGCTTAACTGGGAATGAGATCGGTGCGCAGGGTAAAACGAAGTGACTGAATAAGTAAGAGAGCAGTCGTAACACACTGCAGAAACCGAAAGGCACTACTTAGAAATTAATGGACAGTAGAAGACCGAATCGATCTCCACTGACGAAACCGCTTTCTCCGACAGGATCGGGGAAAGCGGTTTTTTCTTTGGCGTTTCGTATTGCTTTTCTGAAAGAGAATTCCGACGCTGGCATGATGCCGGCGTTTTTTTTGGACTGACGCGCAGCATCACTGCGTGGTTTTTCTTGCCGAGGACGGGAAGAGGAAGTCCAGATTGGCTGAAGTGCTGCATCAATGAGGGGATGCAGCAGTTCAGCTGGTGCCGAATTCATTAGCGCAAACAGAGGTTTGCTTGTGCCGATGAATAATCCGCATGATTCATCGCGCGCGATGCGTTATGCGGGTTTTAACTTTGTACTTTGATTTTTTCCATCACGTGAAGGAGAAACAAAATGGCAACAGCCGCTAAGAAACCCGCAGCGAAGAAACCTGCTGCAAAGAAGAAACCCGCCGCCAAG
>JAFECY010000007.1 GCA_018241865.1 Pseudomonadota bacterium
AGCGCTGCAGCAGCAGCTTCGCGCGCGCCGATATCGAACTGCAACACGCGCGCCACGCGGCCGAGTGCAACGACGGCACGCGCCACGTCCTCGGCGGCTTCGCGTCTGCTATGGCAATGCAACGCTACGTCATAACCATCGCGCGCCAGACGCAAGGCAATCGCCTTGCCGATGCCGCGACTGGAACCTGTGACCAGCACAGTCTTGCTCATTCTTTTGCTCCCTTTATCACTTCTTGCACATTCTCCGGCTGGAACACGTTGATCGTGGCCGTCGCTACGATGCCGCTCGCATCTTCCACGCGGCATGCGAAAGAACCGAGTCCGTTATCCGCCATCAAGAGACTGCTGACGACAATCCGCAATTCGCTGCCGATCGTAAAAACCGGAATGGCAGCATCATAACGCCGCGCCCCCAACAGAAACCCGACCTTGACTGGCTCGCCACGCAGCTTACTTTTGTAGCCAGCATGGGCGGCGATCGCCTGCGCCATGTACTCGATACCGACCCAACTGCCGACACCCTCCTCGCCGCAAAATAAACTATCGGAACGTATCGTCACCGCCGCGCACAAATTTTCCGCATCAACCGACATCAGCCGGTCGAGCAGCATCATGCGTCCCTTGTGCGGAACCAGCGTACGGATATCCGGCAAAGTCATCTCACGCCCTCCCGAACACCAGCGCCGAATTGGCGCCGCCAAATGCAAACGACGTGCTCAAAGTCCAGCGCAACAAACTACCGGTTTGTGTCCCTACCTCGACGAGGTTCAAGGGAGCGATGGCAGGATCAATACTGCCGTCCCACAGATGCGGCGGCAACTTGCCTTGCGGATTATCGTCCTGCATCGCCAACCAGCAGATCGCCGCCTCGATCGCACCAGCCGCGCCGAGCGTGTGACCAGTGAAAGGCTTGGTCGAGCTGGCCGGCGTCGCGTCACCGAAAATCGCGTTGATGGCGCGCGATTCCATCGCGTCGTTTTGTATCGTCGCGGTGCCGTGCAGGTTGATGTAGTCGATTTGCGCAGCATCGACGCCGGCGCGCGCCAACGCACGTTCGATCGCCAATTGCGCGCCCTTGCCACTCGGGTCGGGCGCAGACATGTGGTGGCCGTCGGAAGATTCGCCCCAGCCGCGCAGCGCAACCGTGGCCGGTTCGCGCGTCATCAAAAATAACGCCGCGCCCTCACCGATGTTGATGCCATTGCGATTGGCGCTCAGGGGATTGCAGCGCACGTTGCTGACCGATTCCAGCGCGGCGAATCCAGCCACGGTAAACCGGCACAGCGAATCGACGCCGCCGACCACGACCGCATCGCACACGTCCATGCGCAACAGCCGCGCCGCGCTGGCCAGCGCCTTGCTGCTCGACGCGCAGGCATTGGAATGCACATAGGTCGGGCCGCTCACGCCCAAGGTCGCGGCCAGCATTGCCGCCGGCGAGCCGAGCTCCTGCTGAGCGTAATGAAATGTCGCCGGCAAATCACCCTGCTCTATCTGCGCCAACAACGCCGCTTCGCTTTCAGCAATACCCGAGGTGCTGGTGCCGATCACCACCGCGATGCGGTCGCGGCCGTATAGTTCGATGGCAGCATCAACTTGCGGACGAATTTGCGCCAATGCCGCCAGCGCAAGTTGGTTATTGCGACTACGTTGCGTCAGCGGCAAATGCGCTACCGACGGCAAGCTGGCATCGACGCAACCCAGCGGCAAACTGCGGCCGGGCGAATACTGCGCTGTCTGCACAATGCCGCTGGCCGCCGTCTCCAGCAGGCTGTGCCTGAACGCTGCCGGCGCATGGCCGGCAGCGCAGATGATGCCGAGATGATTCAAATAGACCATGTTATTGCGCAGCCTGCGCCGATTGAATAGTCAGCCGATAACCGTAACGCACATTCGACAATTCCACTTTTCCACTCCAGCGCGGCAGTTTACTGTAACGGATCAACATGACCGGTTTGCCATCCAGCAGCAGCCGGCGCTGCAAGCCGTCATCCTCGATCTGCCAACCCGGCGGCAAAGCTTGCCGAATCGCCTCCGCCGGCCAATAAGTCAACTGGATGTCTTCCAAAATATCCTCGCTGCGAACTTGAGCCGGCAGCATCGCATGTCGCCATGTGTCGAGTTTTTTGCCGTCGAAATGCATCGTCAACACGCGTTGGCCGAATACCAAACCCACCATAGTGAGTTGCTCGGCATCGATTTCCAGCGCCACCTGCAAGTCATCCGAACGGCCATCCCGTTCGACGTGCAGTAGTTGTTGCAGACTCAGATTTTCTTTCAGCGTAGCGGGAGCCAGCCGCAACCCTAGACGTGCCGCAGACGGTGGCGGCACAGTCGCCGCACAACCGGCAAGCAGCGACACCAGCGCCAACAAAATCGGTACGCAACAACGCATGATTATCCTTGATCGCATGCTTCCTCCAGCATCGCCCTTTTTTCAGGCAATGGTGACTGGCGCAGAAAACAAGGCACAGTCAGCCACACCAGCGTCGCGCCGATCAGCATGGTCATGCCGAATGCCTGCAACGCCGGCGTGCGACTCAAACCGAGCAAGCCGAAAGCCAACAAAGTATTCACGGCGGACAATCCGACCGCCAACCATGCCGCACCATGCCGGCGCGACGACCCCGCGCCTTCATGCAGGAACACGCCATAGTCAACGCCGATGCCGAGCAACAGCATCAAGGCCAGCACATGAAATAATTGCAGCGGCTGACCGAAGATGCCCAATAGTGCCAGCGTGGCGATGGAAGCCAGCGCCGTCGGTGCCAACACGCGCCAGCCGGCGCGGCCATAACGCACATACAGCAAACCAAACACCGCCAGATAAGCAAACAACAATACCTTGCCCATGTACTGACGATAGCGGCCGAGCACGGAAGAAATTTCTCCCACCTTGTCCACCCATTGCACACCATCCAACCCTTCGGCGGCATGCGATAAATCCGTCACGGCGGCGCGATTCAACCCACGCAAGGCGACGATCCCGGCAAACACGCCATCGACTTTGCCCAGCCACAAATGCCGCCACGGCTCGCTGACCGGCGATTGCATGAACACTGCCGGCGTCAGCGCTTCCGCAGCGGCGAGGTGCTGGCGCGTCTCTTGCACCCATGCAGGCGACTCGCCGATTTTTTCGGCGACCGCCGACAAGGTCGCACCATCGGCCAGCAATTTTTCATAGACCAAACGTTGACGTTCGGCCTGCGTCGCCGCCGAGGGCACCCAGTTCGAGATCGCTTGATAACCGCTGATCGCTTTGTTGGCAATCAAACCGTCGAGCCGTTGCTTCAGTTTTTCTTCGCGCTGCAAAACTGTTTCCGCCGTATCGCCGCGCACCAGATAAAACTGCACCGGCGTCGGCGCATCGAGCAGCTTGCCAAGTTTGATCTGCTCCTGCATCAGCGCCGTCGGCGTATTTTGCAGCAGGCGAATATCGTCGTTGACGCCCAGACGCGACCAGCCGAATGCCGCCAGCAAGGCAAACAATGTGGCCAGCACCGCGCTGCGCCGGTTCCGGCCGAACACCGGCCAGCGCGACAAACTAGCACCATAGCGACGCGCGAACGCCGTGTCCTTCAGAGTATGTGGGCCGATCAGTAGCGGGAACCAACACACCACGGTCAACCACGCAAAAATCAAGCCCAGCGTGGAAAACATCGCCATTTGGCGCAGACCGGGAAAAGGTGTCATGGCCAGCCCGGCATAACCGATGATGGCGGCAATCAAAGTCAGTAGCAAGCCCGGCAACAACACTCGCAGCAATTGCGACGAGTTCGTCGTCTTGTCGGCAGCAAGGCGGTTGCACAGAAAGTAGATGCCATAGTCTTGCGCCACGCCGATCAAACTTGCGCCGAACACCAACGTCAGCAAATGTACGCGCCCAAAAATCAACCAACACAGCGAGCTCGCTGCCACGCAGCCGATAGCAACGGACAGCAGTACCAGCGCAATCGGACGAATCGAATGAAAGGCGAACCATGTCAGCAAGACGATGCCGATAAAAGAACCGATGCCGATGGTCGAGAGTTCACGACTGGCTTGTGCGCCGGCCGCCCCCGCATGCAAGACCACGCCGCTGGTGAGAATATCGGCATCCGGTGCGGCCTTGAGTGCAGCGGCGCGCGCCTGTGCCAGCAGCGGCAATACCTTTTCTTGGGTAGCGATGGCAAACGCCGGCGTGCGTAGCGTCATCGGCAGCAACACATACTGGTGCTCGCCGTCGGCGACATATAAACGACCGTCGCGCGGACGCACCGGCGTTTCCTGCGCGCGGCTTTGCAACCATGTGCCGAACAACCCGAAAGGATCGTCGCGCCAAGCGCCGATCTTCGGCCCGGCGAAGGGTGCATACAATTTACCGAGTGCGGCATCCATCCAGTATTGCCGCGACTCTGTGCGTAATGCTGCTTCATCCTGCGGCGTCATCAACACCAGCCGATGCTGCATGAACAGCGACAGCCATGCGCGCTGGGTGTCATCGCTGGCCGCCGCCGACATCTCGATCAATGTAGGATGCGCCGCCAGCACCGCCGCATAGGCATCGGCGGCAGCGCGCGCTTTGCTCCACTCCCGGCTGCCCACCAGCACCACCAACCTCTGCTGCGCCGAATCCACCATGTGCGCGAAAGATTGCTGCAGTACCGGATCGCGTTCCTGCACCGGCAACAAAGCGAGAATGTCGGTATCGGGCGTAACACGCTTCCCCAGCCACAACCAAGCGTTATGGCCGAGCAGCAGCAATGCCACCAGCAGCCAGATCAGCGCAAGTGCATGACGCGATTTCAAAATAAAGCCGCCTCTTCCGGCGTCATCGCCGCTTCGCCGGTTTTCATGTCGGCAAAAACGATATGGGTGCGGTCGCCATTGGCTTCGTTGAGCGTGATGTTTTTCACATATGCGCCGCCTTCCAGCGCGACGCCGGCAATCACTTTAGCCAGACCCGCTTCACGCGCTTTCAGATTCACGCTCCACTTGTCGCCTTGCGCTACGCCATCGACCTCGAACAAAGTTTCGAGCTGACTGAAGTCGCCCGCCAACAGCGAGAACAGCACACTGTTGATGGTGCGCACGGTCGGCTCCTGTTTCGCATCGATGCGCGCCGCTACCCGTTCGCCCTGCATCTGCACAATCTCGTCGCGCGTCAATTTCAAGGTACCGGGGAAAGGCTGCAAGGTGCGCCACAGCACGCCCTTGCCTTGCGCAACACAGAAGCGGCCGTTCGACAGCAGCGGCTTTTTGATGCCGGTCAGTTGCTTGCTTTGCTCAAAGCGCCCGCACAATACTGCCGGCTTGGCGAGCATGGTTTGGATTTTTGCGATCGGTGCAGCCGGAAAAACAGGCAGCGCCAACAGCAATAAACTGCTGAACAGAAAAGAATGTCTGGCTAGGCGCATCATGGCAAAGGCAATCCCAATTTTTCAAACAAGATCGGCGGCGACACGAAACACATTTCTTCGGTCGCCATGTTGACCGCAACTTGGATCGTGCTCGCCCGCGTCAGACGCTGGCCGGTTGCGGCATCGCTCAACAGGTAATCGATCTTCAAGCGGTTTTCCCATTCGACGATGGCAGCGCGCACTTTCAACTTCTGGCAAAACACCGCCGGTTTCGCGTAGCGCAGATGCAGGTCGATGATCGGCCAAGCATAGCCCGACGCCTTCATCTGCACATAGTTGTAAGCGATGCTATCGAACAAGGCGCAGCGCGCGATTTCGAGATAGCGCACGTAGTTGCCATGCCAGACGATTTCCATCGGATCGAGATCGAAGAATTGCACCTGCAGTTCGACCTCGGCGAACCAGCGTGATGATTTACGCATACAACGTCCAGTTACGATTGCGGATCCGTTCCAGCAGCAGGCGCAGATCCGGTTCTAGGCGACGGTCTTCCTCGACCGGACGAATATCGGCTTCCAGAGCCTGCATCATCTCCTGCAGCGCCGGCGTCAAGGCTGCCGACGGGTTGCACTTGCAACGCAGCCAGACGCCCTGGCGCACGGTAATCAGCAAAGCCGCCACCACTTGCTCCGTCAGCTCCAGCACGCGCAGGCAATCGCGGGCGGCAATCGTGCCCATGCTGACCTTGTCCTGGTTGTGGCATTCGGTCGAACGCGAGAACACCGAAGCCGGCATGGTCAGCTTGAGCGCTTCCGCCGTCCAAGCCGAGGCGCTGATCTGCAAGGCCTTCAGACCGTGATTGATGGTCGCGCGCGGCCCTTCCATGCCGGACAGATTGGCCGGTAAACCGTGGTTGTAACGGCTATCGACCATCAACGCCATCTGGCGGTCGAGCAAATCGGCCAGATTGGCCACGGCGTTTTTCATGCTGTCCATCGCGAAGGCGATATGGCCGCCGTAAAAGTGGCCGCCATGCAGAATGTGCTCGCCTTCGGCATCGATGATCGGATTGTCGTTGGCGCTGTTGAGTTCGTTTTCGATGAATTGCCGCAGCCACGGCAGCGCATCGCCCAGCACGCCGATCACATGCGGTGCGCAACGGATCGAATAACGGTCTTGCAAACGCTTGCCATTGCGCGGCGGCTCGTTGCTCGATAAATCTGCGCGCAACCAAGCGGCGACCTGCTGTTGGCCAGGATGCGGTTTGACCGAGAACAAAGTTTCATTGAAGTGGTGCGCATTGCCATCCAAGGCAAACGATGCCAACGCGGTAATCCGCGTGCTGAGCCGCACCAGATATTCGGCGCGTGTGTAAGCCAGACAAGCCAGACCGGTCATGACCGCCGTGCCATTCATGATTGCCAGCCCTTCTTTCGGCCGCAACTTGAGCGGCGTGATGCCGGCATCGGCCAGTGCCTGAGCGGCGCTCACCTGCACACCATCGCGCCACACTTCGCGGTCGCCACACAAAACAGCGGCCAGATAGGACAAGGGCGTCAAGTCGCCGCTAGCGCCGACCGAACCTTCGGAAGGCATCAGCGGCAACAGATCGTGTTTCAACAAGCGCTCAATCTGTTCCAGCAGATCGACGCTCACGCCGGAAAAACCCTTGCACAGCGAAGCCAAACGCGCCGCCATGATGGCGCGGGTTTGCGCCGGCGTGAAGTGCTGGCCCAAACCACAACCATGATAGGAATACAGATGATGCGGCAATTCGGCCACCAATTCCGGCGGCACCGTGACCGTGCAGGAATCGCCGTAGCCGGTGGTGACACCGTAAATGGTGCCGTCTTCGCGCAAGACTTTTTCCAAGAAATCGGCACCACGCGCGATGGCGGCGCGGAACGCCGGCGCATCGGATAACACGGCGTGCGCGGCACCTTCGGCGATATCGACGATATTTTCTATCTGCAAGCGGCCCTGGTCGAATTGAACGGCACGCATGTCTTGTTTGCGATCAGCGGGTTGCATCGGTCTTGTCCTGTTCAGGTAAGTGCCAGAAATCGAAAAAATTAAACCATTGCAAAGGCGCGCGCCGACAATGGTGCGCTAGCCGATCTGCATATTCTTGCGCCAGTGCGGCCAGTGCCGTGCTGCGCTCCTTGCGCGGCAAGCGCACTGCATCGCGGAAACGCTCGACGTGAATTTCATGCCGGTTGCCGACGCGCATGCAGAACAACAAATAGACCGGACATTGCAGCAGGCTGGCCAGCACATACGGCCCAATCGGGAACGGCGCAGGCTGGCCGAGGAAGGATGCCGTCGTCATGTTCTGCCCCGGCAAAACCGGAATGCGGTCGCCGGCGATCACGACGTATTCACCGCGCGCCACACGTTCGTTGAGCAGCATGGCGGTGGCCGGCGACATCTCGGTGACTTGCAACAAATTGAGCTGGCTGGCTGGATCGAGTCGCGCCAACATGCGATTGAATTTTTGCGCGTGCTTGGTATGCACCAGCACCGTCATCTGTAAACCCGCACGTTGCTGCGCTAGGATGCGGCTCAGTTCCAGATTGCCGAAATGCGAACAGATAATCAAACCGCCGGTTTGGCGAGCGATGTCGTCACGCAAGACCTGCTCGCCGACATGTAGCACCTCGCGAGTATCGAACAACCCGCCCCACAGCCGCATCTTGTCGAGGATGCACTCGGCGAATGCGGCGAAATGCCGCAGCACCGCAAACCGTGTCGGCAAAGCAGCG
>JAFECY010000080.1 GCA_018241865.1 Pseudomonadota bacterium
CCAACTTGCACTTTCAATCGGATTGCGTTAACCTGCCAGCCTTGTCGTATCAAATCGCATTGCAATTTCGGCAATTGTTGTTTCAGTTTGCTGGCAAGCGCCGCATTCGGACAAGCAAGCACCAACTGGTCAGCGTCGTACTGGACGACTGAGCAAGATTCAAACAGTACTGGCAGCGCCGTCTCGCATGATTTTTGCAGCGCCGCCATGCGCGTCACCGTTGGCAGAAGCGTACGCATTCTGTCATGTGATTGCAAATAGTCCGCCACGCCCCTGACTGACCGGGCAGAAGAACCGGCAGTCTGGCCCTTGGGCTGATGAGGGATAAAGGAAGACGATCGCATGATCTGCTTACCTTATCACAGCCGGGCGGCTGGAGAACGAGAAATGGAGTCGAGATGCAGATCATTCTGTTACATCCGCGGTTGAGCGCGAAATCGCTTACTCTGACGACGCGTCACATCTTATTGTTGCTCATACTGTTCGCCGGTGCTGTGCTTGTGAGCACCAGTCTGCTGTATTACATCACGCTGTCGCATGCCGGCGGATGGAAGCTGCCCTTCGTCAAGGACGCGCTGGCCGCCGTCAATCAGGACGAATCCGGCAGAAAAGACAAATATGTGAAGGAAAATTTGACGGCGATGGCGGTCAAGTTGGGTGAGATGCAGGCGCAGATGAGCCGATTGGACGCCTTGGGTGAGCGGGTGCAGGGCTTGGCCGGGGTCAAGCCGGAGGAATTCAATTTCAAGGACAAACCGGGTCGCGGCGGTATGGAAACCAGCAGTTACGGCGCGCCGCGCGAACTGAGCATGAATGAATTTCAGCAGGCGTTGGATGCGATGTCGCGTGATCTCGACCACCGCGCCGATTATCTGAACGTGGTGGAAACCACCTTAATGTCCGACAAAATCAAATCGCGTCTGCTGCCGACCGTGTATCCGGTCAACGTGACCTACAACTCATCCAGCTTTGGGTGGCGATTGGATCCCTTCACGGGACGCAGTGCATTTCATGAGGGACTCGATTTCCCTGCGCCGATCGGCACGCCCATCGTTGCCGCCGCCGGGGGTGTCGTGATTGCATCGGAATTCCACCACCAGTTCGGCAACATGCTGGAAATCGATCACGGCAACGACATCGTGACCCGCTATGCCCATGCTTCTCGCTTATTGGTCAAGGTTGGCGATATCGTCAGGCGTGGCCAGCATGTCGCCGATGTTGGCTCGACCGGCCGTTCTACTGGCGCGCATTTGCATTTTGAGGTGCTGGTCAGGAATGCACCGCAGGACCCGCGCAAATTTCTCACAGCCGGTTCCGATCAGGCCAAGCTGGCGGCGCTCGCTGCTAAATAAACCACGGTATTCTCTTGCGCGGGATCGATTTTCTCCCGCGCATCCCATTTCCTTGCGTGAAAATTCGACTGCTGGCGGTCGGCTTTGCTTTGTGCTGACAACTTCGCAGGGGCTGCATGATAAAATCCGCAGTTTGGCTACATTCGATCTTGCGCACCGATACGGCTAGCAAGGGTTTTTCACGGCCTTCTTTTACACAATTCGAGCATGTCATTCCTGACTAAGATTTTCGGCAGCCGTAATCAGCGGCTGATTAAGCAATACCAGCAAACCGTACGCGCCATCAATGCGCTGGAACCGGCGATGGAAAAATTGACGGATGCCGAGCTGCAAGCCAAGACGCCGGCATTCAAGCAACGCATTGCCGAGGGAGAGTCGCTCGACAAGCTGCTGCCGGAAGCTTTCGCGGTTTGCCGCGAAGCTGGCAAGCGCGTATTGAAGATGCGCCATTTCGATGTGCAATTGATCGGCGGCATGGTTCTGCATTACGGCAAGATCGCCGAAATGGGAACGGGCGAGGGTAAGACCCTGATGGCGACGCTGCCGGCTTATCTGAACGCCTTGTCCGGCAAGGGTGTGCATGTCATTACCGTCAACGATTACTTGGCGCAGCGCGACGCCGAATGGATGGGCAAGCTGTATAGCTGGCTCGGTCTGACCACCGGCGTCAATCTGTCGCAGATGGTGCACGATGACAAGCAGGGCGCGTATGCCGCTGACATTACCTATGGCACCAACAATGAATTCGGTTTCGACTATCTGCGCGATAACATGGTGTACGACGCCAGCGAGCGCGTGCAGCGTGGTTTGAACTTCGGCATCGTCGATGAAGTGGACTCGATTTTGATCGACGAAGCGCGCACACCTTTGATTATTTCTGGCCAAGCCGAAGATCACACCGACCTGTATTACAAGATGAATGAAGTGCCGCCGCTGCTGACGCTGCAGATCGGCGAGGAAACGCCGGACGGCAAGGGTAAGATCGAAGTGCCGGGCGATTACACCAAGGACGAAAAGGCGCATCAAGTGCTGCTGACCGAAGCCGGCCATGAAAAGGCCGAGCAAATCCTCAACCGCATGGGTCTGCTGCCAGAAGGCGCATCGCTGTACGATGCCGCCAACATCACCTTGATCCATCATCTGTACGCTGCCTTGCGCGCGCATACGCTGTATTACAAGGATCAGCATTACGTGGTGCAGAACAATGAAGTCATCATCGTCGATGAGTTCACCGGCCGCTTGATGGTCGGTCGCCGCTGGTCCGATGGCCTGCATCAGGCAGTCGAGGCCAAGGAAGGCGTCAAGATTCAGAACGAGAACCAGACCTTGGCCTCGATCACCTTCCAAAATTACTTCCGTATGTACGGCAAGCTGTCCGGCATGACCGGTACCGCCGATACCGAAGCTTACGAATTCCAGGAGATCTATGGTCTGGAAACCGTGGTGGTGCCGCCCAATCGGCCGAGTCAGCGCAAGGATCGCCAGGATCAGGTGTACAAGTCGGCGCAGGAAAAATACGGCGCGATGGTCAAGGACATCCAGGATTGCAACGAGCGCGGTCAGCCGGTGCTGGTCGGTACCACTTCAATCGAAAATTCCGAACTGCTGTCGAATATTCTGACCAAGGCCAAGTTGCAGCACAATGTGCTGAACGCCAAGCAACATGCGCGCGAAGCCGAGATTGTGGCGCAGGCAGGGCGGCCGAAGATGATTACCATCGCCACCAATATGGCCGGTCGCGGCACCGACATCGTGTTGGGCGGCAATGTCGAAAAGCAGATCCAGATCATCGAAGCCGACGACAAACTGAGCGACACAGAAAAACAACTGCAAGCGCAAAAGCTGCGCGACGAATGGCAGTCGCTGCATGACCATGTGGTCGCTGCTGGCGGCTTGCACATCATCGGCACCGAGCGTCATGAATCGCGCCGGGTCGATAATCAGTTGCGCGGCCGCTCCGGCCGTCAGGGCGATCCGGGCTCCTCGCGTTTCTACTTATCGCTGGACGACACTTTGCTCCGTATTTTCGCTGGCGACCGTGTGCGCGCGATTATGGAACGTCTGAAGATGCCGGAGGGCGAGCCGATCGAAGCCGGCATCGTGTCGCGTTCGATTGAGTCGGCGCAGCGCAAAGTTGAAGCGCGCAACTTCGATATCCGCAAGCAATTGCTTGAGTATGACGACGTTGCCAACGATCAGCGTAAAGTGATTTACCAACAGCGTAATGAATTGTTGGAGGCTGGTGAGATCGCGGCATTGATCGTTTCGCTGCGTCACGGCGCTTTCACCGATCTGTTCCGCAGTCATGTTCCGGTCGGCTCGATGGAAGAGCAATGGGATATCAAGGGTTTGGAAGCAGGTTTGTTCAGCGAGTGGCAATTGAACGTGCCGCTGGCGACCATGCTGGCGGCTGAACCGAATTTGAGTGATGAAGATTTGTTGGAACGTGTGTTGAAGGCGGCTGACGAATCCTACGAGACCAAGGTAGCGGTCGTCGGTAAAGAGGCTTTTGCCGGTTTTGAGCGCAGCGTCATGCTGCAAAGCGTAGATAGTCATTGGCGCGAACATCTGGCGGCGCTCGATCATCTACGTCAGGGTATCCATCTGCGCGGCTACGCGCAAAAAGATCCGAAGCAGGAATACAAGCGCGAGGCGTTCGAGTTGTTCGGCCAACTGCTGGAGATGATTAAAAACGAAGTGACGCGCGTGATTATGACGGTACGCATCCAGTCGCGTGAAGAAATCGAAGCAGCCGAGGAGCAATTGGCGGCTCCGCAGGTGGCCAACGTCCATTACCAGCATGCCGATTTCAACCCGGATGCCGCGCCGGAGGAATTGCTGGCACCGACCGCCGATGCCGAGCCGACAAAACAGCAGCCGATGGTCAATGCCATGCCGAAAGTTGGCCGCAATGATCCTTGCCCTTGCGGTAGCGGCAAGAAATATAAGCAGTGCCACGGGCGACTGGCGTAAGCGGTTTCCCGGCAATATGACAAAAAGGCAGGGCGACCTGCCTTTTTGCTTTGGCCATGATCTGACTGCAGCGCATGGCGATTACAATATCGTTTTGACTTGTCCTTACCTGAAAACATCATGGCCGTTAATCTTCCGCTCCCCATTCCCTCGTCGTTGATCCCGGTTGCCGGCATCGAACTTGGCCATGCCGAGGCCGGCGTGCGTAAGGCTAATCGCAAGGATGTGCTGGTCATGAAGTTGGCCGATACCGCCACGGTGTCCGGCGTGTTCACCACCAACCGTTTTTGCGCTGCGCCGGTGCAGGTCTGCAAAGCGCATCTGGAAGGGGCGCGTATTGCGGGTGTGCCGATTCGGGCGTTGCTCATCAATACCGGTAACGCTAATGCCGGCACCGGTGAGCCGGGATTGGCCAACGCCAATGCCACCTGCACCGCGCTGGCGCAATTGCTGGCGTGCGAGGCGTCACAAATTTTGCCGTTTTCCACTGGCGTGATTTTGGAGCCCTTGCCGGTCGATCGCATCAAGGCCGGTTTGCCGCAAGCGATCGCTAATTTGCAGGCGGATAACTGGTACAACGCCGCCGAGGCGATCATGACCACCGACACCCAACCCAAGGCGGCATCGCGTAGCGTCGTCATCAATGGCACAAACATTACCTTGACCGGCATCAGCAAGGGCGCGGGCATGATTAAGCCGAATATGGCGACCATGTTGGGTTTCCTAGCGATGGATGCCAAGGTCGCCCAGCCAGTGCTGGATCATTTGGTCAAACAAGTTGCCGATCAATCCTTCAATTGCATCACGATCGACGGCGATACTTCGACCAACGATTCCTTTATGTTGATCGCCACTGGCGTCGCCGGCCACGAGATCAACGACGTTGACAGTCCTGAATACGCGGCGCTGGCTGGTGCAGTGACCGCATTATCGCAACAACTGGCGCAGATGATCGTGCGCGACGGTGAAGGAGCGACCAAGTTCATGACCATCACGGTCGAGGGCGGTGAAACGGTGGAGGAGTGCCGCAAGATCGCTTACGCGATTGGTCATTCGCCCTTGGTCAAAACAGCTTTCTTTGCATCTGACCCCAACCTCGGCCGTATCTTGGCGGCAGTCGGCTATGCCGGGGTGGACATCGATGTCAGTAAACTGAATCTGTATCTCGACGACGTCTGGGTGGCGAAAAATGGCGGCCGTCATCCTGATTACAAAGAAGAAGACGGCCAGCGTGTGATGAAGCAGAGCGAGATCACGGTACGGGTGAAGCTGGCGCGCGGCGCGGCGACAGCGACCATTTGGACCTGCGATTTGTCGCATGATTATGTCTCGATCAACGCCGATTACCGCTCCTGACCATGTCTCAACTTGACCAATTTTTGATCCGAGCAGAAGGTGTGCTCGACCGTTTGGAGGCTTTGCTACCGCGCGCGCACTCGGCCACCGATTGGAATGCTGCGGCAGCCTTCCGCTGGCGCAAGCAGGGCGGTAAGGGCGGGCATGGCTATCTGCAGCCGGTGAGACATGTCGCGCCGATCAGCCTAGATGATTTGCATAACATTTCACAACAGAAGCAGCAGATCGAGCAGAATACCCGCCAGTTCGTCGAAGGTCGTCCGGCAAACAATGTCTTGCTGACTGGCGCACGCGGCACAGGTAAGTCCTCACTAATAAAAGCTTGCCTGTATCGTTATCAAGCTCAGGGTTTGCGCCTGATTGAAGTGGATAAAGAAGACTTGGCCGATCTGGCCGACATCGTCGAGTTAGTGGCGGGGCGGCCGGAACGTTTCATCATTTTCTGCGACGATCTCTCGTTCGAGGAAGGCGAAGGCGGTTATAAAGCGTTGAAAGTAGCGCTGGACGGCAGCATTGCCGCGCAATCGGACAATGTGTTGATCTACGCCACATCCAACCGTCGGCACCTGATACCGGAACGGATGTCGGACAATGCCACCTATGTGCATACCGATGACGGTGATCTGCATCCCGGCGAAACCGTGGAAGAAAAAATTTCGCTGTCCGAGCGCTTCGGTTTGTGGGTGACGTTTTATCCGTTCAAGCAAGACGATTACCTTGATATTGTCGCGCACTGGTTGCGTCATTTCGGTTGTAATCCGCAGCAGATCGCCGAGGCGGAAGCCGATGCCTTGCGCTGGGCGCTGCAGCGCGGTTCGCGCTCAGGACGCGTTGCTTGGCAATTCGCCCGCGACCGTGCCGGCAAACTCTTGCCCTGAATCATGACAGCATCATCTGCACCGATCGATGTGGCGGTCGGTATCCTGATGCAATCTAATGGCGATGTGCTACTCGGGCAGCGCCCGATGGGTAAGCCGTATGCGGGTTATTGGGAATTCCCGGGCGGAAAAGTCGAGCCCGGAGAGACGATAGCCGATGCCTTGAAGCGCGAATTCGTTGAGGAACTGGGTGTGGAGATAGTCTCGGCTGAACCTTGGTGTGGCGTCGAGCATGTCTATCCGCACGCGCACGTGCGCTTGCATTTCTACATCAGTCGGGAATGGCGCGGCGAACCACAAAGTTTGGAGGGGCAGGCTTTTGCTTGGCAGGGCAATGTGCAACTTACGCCCTTGTTGCCGGCAACCATACCCTTGATCGAATGGCTGGATAGACTGCGCTATTGTTGCGCTTGATCGTGTATTGACGGTTCAGGTCAGATCGTCATCCAAATCTTTGGGTGGCGTGACGGCGGGGATGGTGTATTTTTCTTCTGCCCAAGCACCAAGATCGATTTTCTTGCAGCGTTCCGAACAGAAGGGCCGGTACTTGCTGGCCTCGATCCATTCGACTTTTTTGCCGCAGGTGGGGCAATCGACCGTGGCTACCATGATCGCTACTAAAAATTACAAAGCGTCAGATCGAAGGGTACGTCGGTTTCGATCGCCTTCGGTTTCATGTCGCCATCTTGAGAAGTGAAGCGTATCCACAGCATGTATTTGTTGGCGGAAATTTCCGGGATGGCACCTAGGCTTTCATCGACAGTCAAGCGCAACATCTGATAGACCTTGCCCTGCAACATCTGCTGGTAGCTGCCGGCCTGGGCGATCATTTTTGCCGGCCGGCCGGACTCGCGCAGTAAGCGTAATACCAAGGCGATGGCGTCGAACAGCGGAACCAGCGGAGCAAACCAATTGGCGATATCGGCGCTGCGCGCTTCCGCTGGGTGTTGCTGCCAAGCGTAGTAGGACGGCAGATCGAATTCGCAAGCGCCGCCGGGAATGATGGTGCGACCGCGGATGCTCATCAGCCATTCGTTGTCGCGTAGATTTTGCCCGGTTTTGCCTTGCGTGGCGACCAAGGCACTGCTGACATGATCGACATCGGCCAAGATGGCGTCCAGTGCTTCGGCTTGTACATTCGGGTTGGATTTGAAACCGAGCAACGCTTGCTTTTGTCGCTCGAGTTCTTGCAAGAGATCGGATTTGAGATCGGCGCGACCGGCGACTTCCAGCATTTCAAAGATGGTGGCCAGAGCAATGTGATGCTGCAGAGAGTGCGGCTGATGATAAAAAAAGCTGAATTTCTCGTACAGGTCTTCCAGCCGCAGCAAGGTGCGAATACGCTCGTTGAAAGGGTATTCGTAAACGATCAAGGTGGCGTCCTTTGCATTGCTGTGGGTTGGGGGCGAGCCGATATTTACGTGATTCTGACCCAAGCAGCGAAAAATTACAAATATGGTGCGGAATTTTTTCGGTTGCCGCTGATTTATTGGCCGGCTTGCGCGAGATACAAGGTGTGTAAACGATCGACTTGTGGTGACAGATCGGCCGGATTGCCATCGTTGACGAGGATGTCGTCGGCTGCTGCCAGTCGTTCGGTACGGCTGACTTGACTGGACATGATGGCGCGAACCTGGCTTTCTTCCAAACCACTGCGAGCCATGACGCGAGCGATCTGCTCGGCTTCCGAGCAGTCGATCACTAGGATACGGCCTACGCGCTGTCGCCATTGGCCTGATTCGAGCAGTAATGGCACCACAAAAATCAGGTAGGGTGCTTGGGTCGCCGTCGCGGTGCGCTCGCATTCTTCTCGAATCAACGGATGCAGGATGGCTTCTAGTGTGTGCCGTGCGGTGGTGTCGGTAAAAACAAGGGTGCGCATTCGTGACCGATCGAGTGCACCATCGGCGGTCACCAAGGCAGCACCGAATTGCGATTGAATTGCTGGCATGGCCTTGCCGCCAGCAGCCGTCAGGGCATGGGCAATCAGGTCGGTATCGATGATGGCTGCACCGCGCGTGGCAAACATGTCGGCCACGGTGCTCTTGCCGGAGCCGATTCCGCCAGTCAGCCCGACAGAAAAGCGCCCGGTTGTCATGATTGTGTCAGTGCAGGAACTGCAGGTAGGTTTGAGTGATGGCCGGACCATACGGCAGGGCGATCAGGCCGGCTCCTGCGAGATACGGGCCGAAGGGAATCGGCACGTCACGGCCATGCTTGGCGAAAACGATCAGTGCGATGCCAACCACGGCGCCGACCAGCGAAGACAGCAGAATAATCACGGGCAACATCTTCCAGCCCATCCATGCGCCCAGCGCCGCCAGCAACTTGAAGTCGCCGTAACCCATGCCTTCTTTGCCCGTGGTGAGCTTGAACAGCCAATAGACCGACCACAGCACGAGATAGCCAGCGGCTGCACCGATGACGGCTTCCGGCAGTGTGACGAAGGTGCTGGGAATGTTGATTAACAATCCTGCCCACAGCAGCGGATAGCTTAGATCATCCGGCAGCAATTGGGTGTCGGCATCGATGAAGGTCAGCGCGACCAACAGATACAGGAACAGCAAGGCCGCCAAGCCGGCG
>JAFECY010000081.1 GCA_018241865.1 Pseudomonadota bacterium
CGCAGGGTTTGCAAAATTTGCAGACCGTGTTGGCCGATGCCGGTAACGCTGCCATGCAAACCGCTAAAATTCAAAACGTGTTGCTGACCGAATTTTTGATTCAAGTCGCGGATTAGTTTTCTCTCCAGTATCATGCGATCTTTCACTCGATTGATCGCATGTCTTCCGATTCTTCTCTTGTTCACACGACAGCCCGCACTGTCATCGTCATCGGCGGCGGCCCGGCCGGCCTGATGGCGGCAGAGGCGTTGAGCGGCCACGGTCTGGCGGTGCACGTGTATGACGCCATGCCTTCGGTCGGCCGCAAATTTCTGCTGGCCGGCAAGGGCGGCATGAATCTGACCCATGCTGAACCGCACGACGCTTTTCTGTCGCGCTACGGTAAACGTCGCAACGAGATGGCACCACTGCTGGCAGCGTTCGATGCTGCGGCGTTGCGGGACTGGGCTAGCGCGCTTGGCATTGATACTTTCATCGGTAGTTCGCAACGCGTTTTCCCGGTTGGCATGAAGGCCGCGCCTCTGCTGCGCGCTTGGCTACATCGGCTGCGTACGCAAGGCGTGCAATTGCATATGCGGCATCGCTGGTGCGGTTGGGGTGACGATCACACTGTGCGCTTCACCACGCCTGCCGGTGAACAAACGGTGCGCGCCGACGCCGTGGTGTTGGCGTTGGGCGGCGGCAGTTGGGCGCGACTCGGTTCCGATGGCGCGTGGGTGACGTGGCTCAGCGAGAGGAACGTGGATGTCGCGCCGCTGCGGGCGGCTAATTGCGGTTTCGATGTGGCGTGGAGCGCGCATTTTCGTGAGCGATTTTCCGGCCAGCCGGTGAAGGCAGTCAGCATGGCTTGGGTCGATCACAACGGCGACATGCAGCAGCGTCAAGGCGAATTCGTGGTGACGGCGAATGGCGTCGAAGGCAGTTTGATCTATGCTGCGTCGGCCGCATTGCGCGACACGATTGCCGCAGCGGGCAGCGTGACCGTCACGCTCGACCTAGCACCCGGCCGCGATCTGCAGCGCGTGTTGCACGATGTCGCCCATCCACGCGGCGCGCGCTCGATGGCCAGCCACTTGCAAAGCCGAGTCGGCATTGCCGGCGTTAAATCGGGATTGCTGCGCGAATGCGCATCGCAGGCTTTTTCTGATCCGCAGCAATTGGCGCAGGCAATCAAAGCGCTACCATTGAAACTGATTGCAGCCAGACCCATCGGCGAAGCCATCAGCAGCGCCGGCGGCGTGGCGTTCGAGGCGCTCGATGCGAACTTGATGCTACGCGCCTTGCCGGGCGTGTTTTGCGCCGGTGAAATGCTGGATTGGGAAGCGCCGACGGGTGGGTATTTGCTGACGGCTTGCTTCGCTAGCGGTCGCGCGGCTGGACGCGGTGCGCTGGCCTGGCTGGATGCCGTTCGATAAAAGGGGCAGGCATATGTATTACTACCTTATCAAACTCGTTGTCTCTGCTGTCCTGATCGTGGCGGTTTCCGAGATCGCCAAACGCAACAGCGGCGTTGCCGCATTGTTGGCATCGCTGCCGTTGACTTCGCTGCTGGCTTTCGTTTGGATGCAGCAGGAAGCGGCCGGCTCGGAAAAAATCGCCGCACTGTCGTTGCAGATTTTCTGGTTGGTGCTGCCGTCGTTGCCGTTGTTCCTTTTGCTGGCGTATCTGCTGCGGCATGGCTGGAGTTTTTGGCCTGCGCTTGCGTGCGCCTGCACCGCTGCCGCCAGTTGCTACCTGCTGATGCTGCCCTTGCTGCGCAAGTTCGGCATGGACGCCTGAATCGCTGCGGAGCGTGTTGTACAGACGTTCGTATGTTGGCGAGACGCCGAAAAAGCCACAATGCGGGACGCCCGCACGCCGGTGCTTGAGCCGGTGCTTGATAATCAGGCAAACGCCGAGGAGAATGCTTGGTTATCGACAAGGGAGGCAAGCGGCATGGCGACTAGGCAGGCGAGCAAAAGCAAGGCATCGATTGCGGCGACTGCCGCGCAACTGGTCGGTGCGCAAAAATTGCGACGCACATTACGGCGCGAATTGCGTCAGCCGAGCGGCTTTCAGTTGGCCGTCGCCGACGGCATCGACATGCTCGACGGCGCGCACTGGGATCGCGTGGTCAATGCGTCCACTTTTTTCTTGAGCCGCTCTTACCTGCGCATGCTGGAACAATTCGGCCCGGAGAATATCGCGCCGCGCTATGCACTGGTGTTCGCCGACGGTGCGCCGGTGGCGGCGGCCTATCTGCAGATTGCCAGCGTGGGCGGTGAACGGCTCGGCAAAAAATCAGCCGCGGTCGAGGCGAAGAATCCGCTGCACCTGATCGCCAAGGTCTTGAGTCCGGCCGCGCAGACCATCAGCGCCGGCCTGCGCGAGCGGGTGCTGGTGTGCGGCAACTTGCTCAGCTATGGTTTTCATGGCGTCGCCTTCGCGCCCGGCAGCGACAAGCGTGCGTTGTGGCCGGCGGTGGCCGAAGCGATCTACCGCATCCGCCGCGCCGAAAAACTGTCCGGTCAGACCGACTTCATTCTTATCAAAGACGTGACGCCGCCGGAAGCCGACGACATCGCCATCCTCTCGCATTTGTCTTATCACCCGTTGGAAACCGAACCAAACATGGTGCTGGAGATGCCGGCGCAGTGGCAGAATTACGACGGCTACCTGGCTAGCCTTGCCTCCAAATACCGCAGCGCGATCAAACAACAAGTGTTCAAACCGATCGAAGCGGCCGGTTATACGGTCGAGCACTTGCATGACTTAGTTGGGCACGCAGAGCGGCTGCACGACCTCTATCTGCAAGTGCACGAGAAGGCCGGCTTGCGACTGTTCACTCTGCCGGCGTCCTACTTCGGCGCACTGGCGCACAGTGCCGGCGACAACTTGTTGTGCAGCGTGATTCGGCGCAAGGGCGACGATAGCGACGATAGCGACATCCTCGGCTTCATCATCACCTTGAAGGATGGCGACATCGGCTACGGCTACCACATCGGCTACGACCGCACAGTTGCCGCCGACGTGCCGCTCTATCTGCGCCTGTTGCATGCCGCTATCGCCGACGGCCTCGCGCTTGGCTGCCGCTGCCTTTCGCTCGGCCGCACTGCGCTGGAACCGAAGGCCGGGCTGGGCGCACGACCGGAAGCGATTAGCGTTTGGATGCGCCATCGACAGCCGGTGATGAATTTGTTCGTACGCAATCTGCTGCGCGTGATTCCACACGAAGAAGCGCCGGAGCGTAGTCCGTTCAAGAAGGCGGGGGCAGGGAAGTGAGAGGGTGATGAAAGTGGAATTTATTAACCACGGCGACACGGCGCACACGGCGAAAGCTCCCTCCCTTTCAAGGGGAGGGCTGGGGGCGAAGCAGGGAATTCTGGCGGTATGCCGCCAGCCTGCGTAGCAGTATCCGCCTGCAAGCGGATACGCGCCCTGCAAGGGGGGATGGGGTAACACTTACGATCTCATAACCCATCCCCCTCCCAACCTCCCCCTTGAAGGGGGAGGAGTGCATTTTGTTCTTGCGCCGTGCCCGCCGTGTCGCCGTGGTTAAAAAAGTTTTTCCATGCATTCATCACAATCAACTAAACAACCACGCCCACAAAACCACAACAAGCATAACAACAGGAGACGACCATCATGATTTCATTTAACGAATTGCTGCCCTATTGGACCGGTAATGAAATCTCCATCAACATCGTGGTCTTTCTCAACCTGTTGGGCGCGCTGGTGTTGGGTTTGCTGGTTGGCTATGAACGTTCTTACCACGGCCGCGCCGCTGGCATGCGCACCTTTGGTTTGGTGTGCATGGCATCGGCGGCGTTGACGGTGATGGCCGGCTACCCTGAATATTGGTACGGTGCGCGTGCCGCACACGTATTCCACAATCTGACCGGCATGAGTTTGCCCGATCCGACGCGCATCATTCAAGGCACCGTCACCGGCATCGGCTTTCTCGGCGCCGGCGTGATCGTCAAAGATGGTTTTAGTATCAGCGGGCTGACCACCGCTGCGTCGATCTGGACTTCGGCTGTCATCGGTGTGATGGTCGGACTTGGTTTTTACGCCTCCGCCATCATGCTGTCGGTGTTGTCGGCCGGCTGCATGATCGTTGTCTCACGTTTGCAGGGCAAGCTGCCTTCGCGTCAAGCGATTGCGATGACGTTGAAGTTCAACAAAGGCTTCGTACCGCGCGAAGCGGCATTGCGCCAGATGGCGCGCGAGCGCGGCTACGAAATCGCCAGCGGCACGATCGCGGTCAACTACAGCGCCGGTCAAGCCGAATGGCACTTCGTCGCCATCGCCAACCATGACGTGCAAGCGCGTCTGACTGATCTGGCGCAGGAGATGAGTGTGTTCGAGGGGGTGGATAGTTTTCATCTTTCTTATGCGCGGAATTAGATGAACGGCCAAATGCATTGACCACGGCGAACACGGCGAACACGGCGAAAAACCAAGCTCCCTCCCTTTCAAGGGGAGGGCTGGGGGCGAAGCAGGGAATTCTGGCGGTATGCCGCCAGCCTGCGTAGCAGTATCCGCTTGCAAGCGGATACGCGCCCTGCAAGGGGGGATGGGGTAAACCTCACATCGCCCCATCGCCCCATCCCCTCCCGACCTCCCCCTTGAAAGGGGAGGAGTGTTCAGGGTTTTGCGCCGTGTTCGCCGTGCCCGCCGTGGTTAGAAAGGTTTGATCCCCGCAATCCCCCTAGTTGTATAATGCGCCCCATCCACTTCAATTCAATCCGCTCCGCGCAGTGAAACTCCGTCGCACATTGCTGACTGCCTTGCTGGCCATGATGCTGCTCTTGTCGCAGCAGCTCGGCCACATGCACGCCATGTCGCATCTGGCCGATGGTCGTGTCAACTCGTCGCACAATAAGCAGTTGCCGGTCGAGAAAGTCTGCGAGCTCTGTCTCGCGTTCTCGGCGGTCGGCGCGGCGCTGACCAGTTCGTTCCCCCCGCTGCCGACAACCGCCGCCGTCTATCCGCTGGCCGTCGTCGTCGCGCCGCAATTCCCGGCGCTGGCTCGCGTCGCCGCCTTCCGCTCTCGCGCACCTCCCGCCGTTCTCTGATTGCCTGATTCGAGCCATGCCCTATCGCGGCATGGTTTTCGTCATTCTTTTTTTCAGAGAGATTTCCATGTCCAAGAATTCCCTTGCAGGAGCCGCGCTGGCTCTTGCTGCGGCTATGCCGCACGCGGCATTTGCCGCTAGCGACCACGACCTGCAACAAATACGCAACGAGATTGCACAAATGAAGGCTGGCTACGAAGCGCGTATCCAGGCGTTGGAACAACGACTGCAGCAAGCTGAAGCGAAGACCGCCGTCGTAGCGCAACAGCAGGCTCAGGTGGCAAGCGCCGCACCTGTTGCTGTTGCATCTGCTGCGCCGGCCGCCACAGCCAACGCCTTCAATCCCGCCGTCTCGCTCATCCTCGGCGGCACCTACGCCAATCTGTCGCAAGATCCGGCCAACTATCGCTTGCAAGGTTTCATTCCCGGCGACGATATCGGCCCCGGCAAGCGCGGTTTCAATCTTGGCGAATCGGAGCTGACCCTGCATGCCAATATCGATCCGCATTTTTCCGGCGCGCTGACTTTCTCGCTCGATGCCGACAACAAGGCCAGCGTCGAGGAAGCCTTCTTCGAGGGCAAAGGGTTCGCCAGCGGCGTCAATGTCAAAGCCGGCCGCTTCCTGTCATCGGTCGGCTATCTGAATAGCCAGCATGCCCACGCGTGGGATTTCGTCGATGCACCTTTGGCGTATCAGGCTTTCCTCGGTGGACAATACAAACCGGACGGCTTGCAAGTGAAGTGGCTGGCGCCGACCGATCGCTTCATCGAGATCGGCGCGGAAATCGGCCGCGGTGCAGCTTTCCCCGGCAACGAGCGCAACAAAAACGGCTCCGGCGCGGGCGCGGTGTTCGCCCACATCGGCGACGATATCGGCGCAAGCCACAGTTGGCGTGCCGGCTTGTCTTATCTGAGCACCGTTGCTGCCGATCGCGGCTACGACGATGTCAACAGCACCGGCGCGGCGGTGAACAATGCGTTTAGCGGCAGCAGCAAACTGTGGATCGCCGACGCCATCTACAAGTGGGCTCCGAACGGCAACACCACCCAGCGCAACTTCAAGTTGCAGGGCGAGTATTTCCGTCGCAATGAAAACGGCACGCTGACCTACGACACCGCCGGCGCGGCCTTGACCGACGCTTACGCCTCGGCGCAATCGGGCTGGTATTTGCAAGGCGTGTACCAGTTCATGCCGATGTGGCGTGTCGGCCTGCGTTACGACCGACTCAATTCGGGCACGCCGGATATTGGCCAGGTCAATAGCGGCGCGTTGACGGCGGCCGACTTCCGCAATCTCGCCGGCTACAAGCCTTCGCGCGGCAGCATCATGCTCGATTATTCACCGTCCGAATTCAGCCGCTTCCGCTTGCAATTCGCGCGCGACCGCTCGCGGCCGGATGCCAGCGATAACCAGATATTCCTGCAATACATCATGAGTCTTGGTGTGCATGGCGCACATTCATTCTAAGGAGCTTGCCATGAAAAAATATTTCTCTGCAGTTGGCGACGCAATGCCAGCAAAAACATTGCACCACGGCGAGCACGGCGGTCACGGCGAAATCAAAAAGTTTTCGTCGTGTTCGCCGTGGTTCAAGCCTAGTTTTGTCGGGAAGCGCATGCGGCCGAAGTTGCAAAAATTTTCTCTGCTACTTTCCATGCTCGTGTTTTTCGCCACGGCGCTGCCTGCGCACGCCGCGCTCAACGTCTTCACCTGCGAACCGGAATGGGCGGCGCTGGCGACTGAGCTCGGTGGCGATAAGGTAAAGGCATCCAGCGCTACCAATGCACTGCAAGACCCGCATCACATCGAAGCGCGGCCGAGTCTGATCGCCCACACTCGCAATGCCGATCTGCTGATTTGCACCGGGCTGGAACTGGAAGTCGGTTGGCTGCCGGTGTTGCTGCAGCAATCCGGCAATGCCAAGGTCGCGCCCGGCCAGCCCGGCAATCTCGAAGCGGGGCAGTTCGTGCCGCGCCTCGACGTGCCGTCCAGACTTGACCGCAGCGACGGCGATGTGCATGCGGCCGGTAATCCGCACATCCAGCAAGACCCGCGCAACATCGCCCGCGTGGCCGATGTCTTGAGCAAGCGTCTGGCGCAGATCGACCCCGCCAATGCCGCCTACTATCAGGATCGCTACAAAGATTTCAGCACGCGCTGGAACGCCGCCATGCAAAAGTGGACACAGCAAGCCGCGCCGCTGAAAGGTGTCGCCATCGTCGAGCATCACAAGAACATGGAATACCTGATGAATTGGCTCGGCCTGCGCCAGGTCGGCACGCTGGAACCCAAACCCGGCGTCGAGCCGAGCGCGGCACATTTGGCGTCGCTGCGCGAGCAATTGCAAAAGCAGCCGGCGAAGATGGTCGTGCGCGCCGCCTATCAAGATGATCGCGCCTCGCAATGGCTATCGGAACAGGCGAAGATACCAGCGGTGGTGCTGCCCTTCACCGTCGGCGGCGACGAGCGTGCCAAAGATTTATTCGGTTTGTTCGACGACACCGTGCAACGCTTGTTGGAGGCGCTCAAATGAGCGCGGATTTTAGCGGTCTCGATTGGGGCATCCTCGGTCCGGCCATGCTGGCCGGCGTGCTGGTGCTGGTGACGCACGTACCGCTTGGCGCGCAAGTGCTCAAGCGCGGCATCGTTTTTATCGATCTCGCCATTGCCCAGATTGCTGGCCTTGGTGTGATCTTCGCCACTATGGCGGATCTCGATCCTAACGGCTGGGGCATGCAGGCGGCAGCCGGCGGTGCGGCGTTCTTGGGTGCCTTGCTGCTGACCTGGACCGAGAAGCGTTGGCCGGAAGTGCAAGAGGCGCAGATCGGTGTGCTGTTTGTGCTAGCGGCCACCGGCGGCTTGCTGCTGCTGGCGCATAACCCGCATGGCGGCGAGCATTTGCGCGATCTGTTGTCGGGACAAATTTTGTGGGTGCGTTATCAGCAACTCATCATGCCGGCCATCGGCGCGGCGGTCATCATCGCCGTGCTGTGTTTTTGGCGCGGACGTATCGGCACGCTCGGGTTTTATCTTTTGTTCGCGCTGGCGGTAACGGCTTCGGTGCAACTGGTCGGCGTTTATCTGGTCTTCGCCAGCCTCATCATCCCCAGCCTGGGCACGCGCCTGTACGCCGAGCGCAAGCGCCTGCCGCTGTCCTACGCCATCGGCATCGCCGGCTATGCCGCCGGGTTGGTGTTGTCCTCGCTGTTCGACTTGCCATCCGGCGCGCTGATCGTCTGGTGTCTGGCGCTGATTGCTGTGTTCGTGAATATTATCGGACCGAAACGACGCGTGCTAGCCGTGGATGCTTGATGTATTCTCCTGCGCCAACGCGGTGCAGGAGAGCGGCGAAACGTGTAAACTCACCGCTTTTTTTTGCGGTGAGCGAGGGTGTGTGAAGAGAGTAGGGTTTTGGTTGCGCGGATTTTTTCCCGACCGCGTGCGCGTCAATGGTGTGGAACGTTTACGCGCTTGTTGCGGCGCGCTACTCGGCATCCTGCTGACCGGGTTGATAACACGCGCTTCGCTTGGGCCAACATCCGATTTGCCGTTGCTGATGGCGCCGCTGGGCGCATCTGCAGTCTTATTGTTTGCAGTGCCCGCCAGTCCATTGGCGCAACCTTGGTCCATCATCGGCGGCAATACCATCGCGGCCTTGATCGGCGTGATCTTTGCCCACGGCATCGCTGATCCAGTGTTGGCCGCCGCGCTCGCCGTCGGCTGTTCCATCGGCATCATGTTCGCGTTGCGCTGCCTGCATCCGCCCAGCGGCGCGGTGGCGTTGACGGCAGTGCTGGGCGGACCGGCCATTCATGCACTCGGCTACCATTTCGTGCTGTTCCCGGTCGTTGCCAATTCTGTCTTGCTGTTGCTGGTCGCGCTGCTGTTCAACAACGCCACCCGCCGCCGCTATCCACACGCTGCGCATATCGATCACAGCAACACCCATCGCACTGCCGATGCCATTCCTACCGACCGCCTTGGCTTCAAGCCGGAAGACCTCGACGCCGTACTCAAGCAATACAACCAAGTGCTGGACGTCAGTCGCGACGATCTCGAAGAACTGTTCATGCAGACCGAGATGCACGCCTACCGCCGTCGCTTCGGCGAAATCACCTGTGCCGATGTCATGTCGCGTGACGTGGTCGCGGTGGAATTCGGCACGCCCTTGGAAGAAGCTTGGACGCTACTGCGCCAACACCGCATCAAAGCATTGCCGGTGATCGACCGCGCACGACGCGTGATCGGCATCGTCACGCTAGTCGATTTCATGCGCCACGCCGAGATCGACCGTCACGACAGTCTAGGCGACAAACTGCGCCGCCTGATACGCCGCACACTGGAAACGCATTCGGAAAAACCTGAGGTGGTCGGCCAGATCATGACCAAGGCAGTGCAGGCCGCCCGCACCGACATGCACATCATCGAACTGGTGCCGATGCTCTCCAATCGCGGCAAGCACCACGTGCCGGTGATCGATGGCGAGCGGCGATTGGCGGGCGTGCTGACGCAGTCGGATTTGATCGGCGCGCTGTATCGCGGTCGGTTGGGGGATACGGAGCAGGCGGCTTGAGTGGGTGGTGCTTTTTATGGCGGCTTTTGCGTCAAACTTATCGCGCTTTTTGGTTGATTTTGACGAGTGAAATAAATTCAGCCACGTCAAGCAATTGAGATTGTTGTCTCTCACTGAACGTGGAATGCAAAGATCGAGGAACGACGAGTTGCAACTGGTGATTTTTCATCTCGTCTGTTTGCGCTTCGCTGATTGCAGGCTCCAATGTCACGAGATGCTTTGCAGGGATGCGCGAGGCCTCGCTCAACACTTGTCGCCATCGGTCTTTGCAGGTCGTTTTTGCACCCAACATCAGCAGACGTTCCGTAGGAAAGCTTGCGTCGTGATATGCCATGAAGGAAGGAAACAGAAAATCCGGCCTTGTATTATTTTCCGTTACAAGAACTTTTGTTCCTTTTTCAAACTGCAGATCGTGCTTCTGGAAAAGATGGCCAAGATGACCTTCAAAGGCATGGCCAACTCTGGATTTCCGCCGATTTTGCACGCTGAGTGAATAGCTGATGAAGGCATCTACTCCTTTCTCATCTATTCCGAAGCCAATCGCAAGGCGCCTCAATACAAAATAGCGTTCATAGATACGGAAAAGTTTTTCTTCATGTTCCATCCACGCCATGAGCGTCGTGTCAGGCGAAGCGATGGCATCTATTTCATTCCCGATGCTGTCCCTTGCGAACATTGAAAAAGCATCCGTGCGCGGAAAATCTTTATCGCCGAATTGCGCCAGCAAACGATCCAGCCATGCGCCATCATCAAGAGCCGGTTTGCTCAGATTAAAGCCCAGTGATTCGAGCATCAACCGCAGCGGCAGCAACAGGGTTGATGCATTCAGATCGCCTTGTCTGAAATCTTCATCAATGACGGACAATCCGAAAATGGCGCGCAACTGCTTCTCCGCCGCGCTTTTTTGGGGAGAAAAACACATCAGAAGTCGTCCGTCACGATGTTTTGCAACGAGGAAGAAATCCCCCGGCTTGAATCGCATGGTTACCGGAGAATCTTCGTAGTACATCCTATATTCTGGACTGCGGCCGGGTTGTTTTGAACGTGCATCGTACCAGGTCACTTCGCTATCGCAGATCAGTGGTTCATCCTGGTCGTCTGCAAGGTAAACATGCAAAGCCGGATAGCGGAACACTTCCCCCTTGGATGGTATGCCGAGCCAGTTTCTGGCTCCTGCTGAAGGAAGTCCGCCTATCTCATGTCCGTTTGAGCGCGCCGGATCAGCGTCCACTGCGCTGAGATATTTGGCGGCCACACCGTCGAAATAGTCCGTGATTTTGTCAGTGTACATAACGATCGTCTAAGCTTTCAGGCTGCTAGGATGGGAAGTTCGGGTTGCATGCCATTGGTGATGAATGGCACCATCACGCGCGCCATCTCGCGCATGACGCCGACAACAACCGAGTTGCCGAATTGTTTGTAGGCGCGTGTGTCGGATACTGGAATCTGGAAAGTATCGGGGAATCCCATTAGGCGCGCACATTCGCGCGGCGTGAGTCGGCGCGGATTTTTTCTGCTACCTTGGCTGACGAGAATTTCCGAACCGTCTTTGTAGTAACGCGCCGAGAGAGTGCGGGTAACTGAGTCACGAGACACTAGGCCGAAACCGAAGCCGTTTCCGGCAGCGCGGTGTTTTGCTGCATACGCTTGCAGATAATTCCACAGCCCGTCCGTGAGCGTGTATTTGCCATTGACCTTCTTCGTCATGTGATCGAAGTAGCGATTTGCATCCCAAGGCAGGTAAGGTTCGGTTCCATCGGTCTTGTGCAATATGTCCTTCAGGGTTGTTTGGCCTTTTTCAGGAAGGTGCAAGATATCCCAGTCAAACGCCACAGGCTCTCTGAATCCGACGATGATGATTCTTTCGCGGTGTTGAGGAACGAAATGTGCGCCGTCTATGATTTCGTAGTGCACATCGTAGCCAAGTTCATCCTTGAGTGTACGTATGACGACGTCGAACGTGCGCCCCTTGTCATGGGAGCGCAAGTTTTTCACATTTTCGAGCAGAAAAGCTTTGGGGCGTTTTTTGGCAATGATCCGCGCGACATCGAAAAACAGAGTGCCTTGCGTTTCGTCTGCAAATCCGTGCGCACGTCCGAGAGCATTTTTCTTGGATACGCCGGCAATCGAAAAAGGCTGGCACGGAAAGCCGCCAAGGAGAACATCATGATCGGGGATGTCGTTTTCATCGACTTGCGTAATGTCTCCGGCGATCGCGTGCCCGTTCGGGAAATTTGTCGCATAGGTTTTCTGTGCGTAAGCATCCCATTCGCTGGTGAACACGCAACTGCCCCCCGCTTCTTCAAAGCCGGCACGGATGCCGCCGATTCCCGCAAACAGATCGATGAACGTGAAGGAGGCATCTTCTTCTGCATGTGGCAGTGGCAAGGGCAGTATTCGCTGGAGTGCATGGACGACATATGCCGGCGGCTGGGCTTGCTTCAGCTCCCAGCGACGTATCGTCCGCGGGTCCACGTCAAGATGTTTGGCAAGTGCAGTTTTTGAATGATGTTCAAGCGCAGTCAGTAGGTATTCGTGCGCGTGAGTTGCATCCGGGAAGGTGTGGATAACGGTCGCCATCGTGTCCTCGCTGGGTGAAATAGCGGACATTTTGTCCGATCAATATCCCATTATGGATTAGATTGCTGTATGCATCAACAGTATTTTCGGATCGTTTGATAGCTGCATTGTTGGTAAAACGCGCCTGCATGCTTCGTGTTCGGCGATTAAAAAAGTATTTCGTGAAATATGCTTTACTTCCGCCCACTGCGCGTACTGCCAATCGCATTCCTGCGCCCACCACGCTGTTCCGCCGGCTTCCTCGCAATCGCCGCCCCATCCCGCGGCTTCGGCATGCCGAATTGCTTCGCCACCTTAGCCGGCCCCGGCGTTTCCTTGCGGCGTTCGACCGCTATCAGTCCCGGCGTCGCCGCCGTATTACGCGGCACCAGGCAGCGTTCCGCGCTGCCGATCAAATCGGAACGTCCCATGCGTTGCAATGCTTCGCGCAGTACCGGCCAGTTTTCCGGGTCGTGGTAGCGCAGGAAAGCCTTGTGCAGTTTTCTTACTTTGCCCAAGCGCGGCGTCTCGACGGTTTCCGAATCTTCAGTGACTTTGTGCAGCGGGTTTTTGCGCGTGTGGTACATGGTGGTGGCCATGGCCATCGGCGTCGGCATGAAGGTTTGCACCTGATCGAGGCGGAAGCCGTTTTTCTTCAGCCAGAGC